>JBEKHJ010000016.1:0-22788 GCA_050012335.1 Bathyarchaeia archaeon | reverse complement strand
GCTGAGATAGACACGTTAAGCGGTGAATTGAAACATTCGCTGAGGCATCTTCAAAAACCTTTCATAAAAATGCAAGCATTAGCCACCTCGGGTGGTGGAGGGGGAATAACTCCAGATGAGCTTAGCAGGGTGAATCAGTATTTGGAGAAGCCTTTAGACGCGTTTACAACTGAGGAAAACGGTTATCCGATGCTTAGGGAGATTTTGGAGAAACTTGAGAGTTTAATGGCAGAAGACAAATTAAAATTAAAACAAGATAAAGCACGGAAAGCCGAGCAATCCCTAAATGAGATACTCAGGAAGGACTCATTGGCAAAGCTTCAAATTAGATGCGTGGAAATGGCAACCACAAAAGA
This sequence comes from Bathyarchaeia archaeon, assembly GCA_050012335.1. GTDB lineage: Archaea > Thermoproteota > Bathyarchaeia > Bathyarchaeales > Bathycorpusculaceae > Bathycorpusculum. The sequence goes on along the minus strand of JBEKHJ010000016.1, from coordinate 22,432 downwards.
GCAGCTGTTAGCTTCTTCAAAGATGGATGAGATAAAACGTAGTTTATCCGTGCTTCAGGAACAGGTTGACCAGCTTAAAGCTAGAAAAACAAGCATCGAAACACACGAAACAGTCAAAGAGAACACCTACAACGAGGCATTGGAGAAAATCAGCAATCTTAAGCGGTCAATTGAAAGAAACATTTACAGCTCAATTGAAATAAAGGTTCAAATTCCCTAGTTGCAGTGTTTTGTTTTGGATTTGTCTTTAGTTGTCGAAGAAGCCCTGCACATTCCAAGCAGCAGCTTCATTGAGACAGTGGACAGAGCCGCTTCCTTGCTACGCGGTGAAAGTGGGCGAGTCGGCAACTTAACAATAATAGACCGTTTAGTTAAACTTGAACCGTTAGGCGAAGCGTTAGTAATTGGCGACTTGCATGGAGACCTTGAAAGCCTCGTAGTTATCTTGCAAAAGAGCCGATTCATCGAGAAAATGGAGAAAACGGAGGAGGCAACGTTGATTTTTTTGGGTGATTATGGCGACAGGGGAGATAAATCAGCAGAAATCTACTATACAGTTCTGAAGCTTAAGCTTGCTTTTCCCGGGCAAGTTGTTTTGTTGCGTGGAAATCATGAAGCGCCAAAGGATTTGTTGGGTTATCCGCATGATTTGCCTGAGCAATTCCAAGACAGGTTTGGGGAAGATTGGGAGTTGGCTTATGAGAAAACGCGGGCTTTATGCGCTTACTTTTACAATGCGGTGTTTGTGGAGGACCGCTATTTGATGGTTCACGGCGGCGTGTCTCCGGAAATCAGCAGTCTCCAAGACATCGCTTTGGCTCAAGAAAACCGCAATTTGTCTTTGCTGGAAGAGTTGCTTTGGAGCGACCCCGACGAAGATGTGCAGGGCGTTTCTTTTTCGCCGAGGGGTGCAGGAAAGCTCTTTGGCAAAAATGTAACGGAAGAGGTTCTTGGAAAGTTGAACGCTAAAATCTTGATACGCAGCCACGAGTCAAGCGACGATGGCTTCAAAATTAACCATGATGGCAAAGTCTTAACTTTGTTCTCAAGAAAAGGCTCACCATACTTTAACAGGTATGGCGCGTATTTGCAGTTGCCGCTTTCAGAAAGATTCGAAAATGCTCAGCAGCTTGTTCCATGGATTCATAAATTTTAGCTGTATTCTAGTTGACTGCTTTTTGGTGCAACATTGATTAGGCTTGCAGAACATTATAAATTAATCAAGGCAAGAGGTTTAACAGTTGCAAAACGAAAACGCCATCGAAACGATTAACCTGACGAAAACATTTAAAACAAAAATTCAAAACTCCGAAACTGGATTTTTCAAGCGCAAAACAGTTTCCATAAACGCCATTGACAACCTCAACCTTGAGATTAAGAAAGGGGAACTTTTTGGGCTTCTTGGACCGAACGGGGCGGGAAAAACAACCCTGGTTAAAATGTTATGCACGCTTCTTCCGCCAGATCATGGGACCGCGTTAATCAATGGTTATGACATAATGAAGGAGCAAATGAAAGTTAAGCGGTCACTGGGCACACTGTTCAGTGTTGGAGAAAGAGGGTTTTTTTGGAGGCTCAACGGTTACCGCAACTTGGAATTCTTCGCCGCAATCTACAATGTGCCAAGACAAAAACGTCAAGAGAGAATTATGGAAGTTTTAAAGCTGGTCGGTTTAGAAAACAGCGCTTTTGACCTGTACCAGAAATATTCTGGGGGAATGAAAAGAAAGCTTTCCCTGGCAAGAACCTTGCTTCCTAACCCACCCATATTGCTTCTTGATGAGCCTACAACTGGTTTGGATGCTATTTCCGCGAGAAATATACGGGAATTTGTGAAAAACACGGTTAGCAAAGAATCAGGCAAAACAGTGCTCTACACTACGCATTACATTGAGGAAGCGGCTCAAATTTGTGATAAAATAGGTATCCTCAAGCAAGGAAAAATAATCGCTTGTGACACTCCAAATGCGTTGAGGGATAAGATCAAAAAAGAAGAGTTAATTTACTTAATAGTTGAAGAAATAACGCAGGCCCAAATTGAGAAAATACGTTCTTTGCAGGGCGTAATCAGCATAAGCGAAAAAACTGATGAAGACTTAATGCCCAATCAAAAAGGGTTGTGCCTTGAACTGAAAAATGTTGACCAGTTGCCACCAATCTTTGACTTTTTATTTGAACAAAAAATTAAGCTAGTAAATTTCAAGCGTGAAGAACCTACGCTGGAAGATGCGTTTATTGAATTAACTAAGAGGGCGTAAACATGTTTGATGAACTTGAAAAAATCTATTACTTCATGAAGCGCGACATCATCAGCTTTTCCACTTACAAGACAAACATGGTCATACTTGTTTTAACTGCGCTTTTCGGTGCATTGTCATTCGCGTATTTAGGCTCAAATGCGACCATGCAGAGCGTGCTTCAAATGTACCACATGAACTTAACCACGTACCTGCTTATCGGACTTGCCTTCAACACGTACCTTGGCCAAAGCCTAACCTTGGTCCAAAAAACCATCAACCCTTGGGCGCTGGAAGAGGTTTTGGTTTCGCCAACAAGCTTAACAACGTTCATCGTCGGCAGTTCTATTTGGGGATTCATCTGGAGCACTGGAGTCGTTGTTATCTATCTTGCCGTCGGCGTGTTTATTTTCGGCGTAACGTTAAGCGTTAACATTTTGGGAACAGTAATTGTCTTGGCGCTGGGCATTGGCACGTTCATTGGTTTCAGCATGATTGGTGCAGGAATACTGATTTTAACCAAGCAAGGAGATCCTGTGACAGCGCTCATAACAATAGCAACAAGCTTGTTTGGCAACGTTCTTTTTCCGCCTCAGGTCATGCCGGCTGCGCTGCAAGCAGTATCCTATGTGGTTCCGCAATACTACTTCTTCACGTGCATCAGGCTAATGCTTACAGGCTGGACAATCCAAATGATTCTTCCAGACCTGCTGATTTTAACGTTAATGTGCGCAATAATTGTTCCGTTAGGATATGCTATTTACGCATTGTGCCTAAAAACAGCAAGGAAAAACGGAACACTCTCATGGTTCTAAAAACCCTTTTACCATCTGATTAAGCCTTCGCGAATCAGCATTCTATTGAGGCTAAAACTTGCCAAACAGAACCGACCCCCTCCCCCTCTTTTTAGACCTAATTTAATAGCTAAAAAAGAGGTCTATCGTTGTTTTGGTTTTATCATCTGTTTAGTTTGCTGTCGAGTATTTTCTGCAGATTAACTTCGAAAGCAGCCACAGGGTTCTCAAGCTTCCATGCTTCAAGCACTAAGGGATTGATTTCGCCGACAACGCCCACGTCAACGCCGCCAACGATTATTTTGCCAACTCTGCCTTCGATAAAGCTTGAATGAGCGGCTTCTTTTATTTGCCAATCAACCCCAAAATTGCCGAAAAACGCGTCCAGAGCAGATTTTATTTCGGTGAAATTTGCGTTTGCGTGTGCTGTTGCGGCTGAGAGCCATTCTTCGTCTCGCGTTTTAGTCTCTTTCGCCTCATCCAGCAATGTAACCTTGCCTAGCTCGAATATTTTTTGGGGAAACTCTACGGATTGGTTGTTGCTGAGGAACTCCATGAGGCTTGGCAGCAGCCAGTTGCGCAGGCACGTCATGGTGACCACTTTGGGGTTGGCAACTTCTACTATCTTGGTTTTTTGGGCGTTCATTTTGTCGAAGAGGCTTTCCTGATTAGTCAATGTGTATGTTAATGTTTCTTGGTAGCCTAAACCAATCATAAGTTCGCGTGCGATGTCAATCAGCCGCTGGTCAGGCTTTGCGCGTCCGGTTGTGGGCAGTTCGCGCCAAAGTGGTTCAATGTTGTTGTATCCGTAGGCGATGGCGACATCCTCAATCAAATCGACTTGGTGCATTACGTCAATGCGGTAGCATGGGACAAGCACGTCTACGCTGTCTTTTTGGGTTTTTTCGATGCCTAAACCTGCCGTTAACAGAAGCTCAGAAATGCGCTGTGCCGAAAGTTTCAGCCCTAGAAGCTTATTTGTGTATTCAACGCTCAAAGACATGCGCCTGTTGCTAAAGTCAGGTGTTATTACCTTTTTTTCTGGGTACTCTGAGTCTTGTGGGTAATGTATTGTTGCCGTGTAAGCTTTGCCGCCGCGGTCAATCAGCGCGGAAGTGACCAGGTTAAGCGTGTTGAGCACGGTCTTGTGCATGGTGCCTGTAACTTCCACAAGCAGGTTGCGTGTTTCTTGGGTGACTTTGCCTAAGTCGTTGGAGTTTATGATTGGCGGAAAAGACAACACGTTACGTTTAGAGTCAAACAGTATTGGGTAGACAGGGTGCTTTTTGACTATGTCGCCGTATTCGATGCCTTTCGGGTGGCGCTCAAGGATTTCAGACAGGGTCAGTTTTTCCGTAAAGCCTAATGGGGCAAAACTCACTTCGTTTGGTTTTGCAACCGTGTACTCTAACGGCGCAGTTATCAGGTCTAAATTGTATATTCCTATGGATGTTTTTTGTCGGCTTCTGCCGTAAGTTTTGTCCAGCTTATCCTGTTGATGCATGAGTCCGCGGATTATTGCGTCTGTTAAGTGGATACCTTTTACGGTTGAGCAGCAGATGAATGGGCGGATGTTCCAGAGTTTGGCGTTAACGTTTACTTCTACGGCTGGTTTTCCCGCGGCATAGTGTTTGGGTCCTTTTTGTTGGTTTAGGTAGCCGCTTAGTGCTCGGCTTAAGCCTTCAACACTCCAGAGGTCAGGGCGGTTCGTGTCTTTCATTTCTATGCTGATGATGCCTTCGCGTTCATTGTAAAGCTTGACTTCGCCCTTGATGGAGGCTAAAATCTCGTCCAGCTTTGTCATGTCACCTTGCAACTCAATGCCAAGCAAGTGTTCAAGCTCTGCGTATTCAACGTCGATTGTGGGCATTTTAGGTCACCTGTTTTCTCCTTAGCCAATCAAGGTCTTGGCTGAAAATCATCCGAATATCATCGATGCCTGCACGCATCATAAACAAGCGGTCAACACCTAAGCCCCAAGCGATAACTGGCTCTTTTATGCCGAGGGGCAATGTGACTTCTGGGCGGAAGATTCCTGAGCCGCCGAATTCTGCCCAGCCGTAGCCTTCTTTGTAGGCGCTTAGTTCGACGCTGGGTTCTGTGAATGGGAAATAGTCGGGTTTGAAGCGGACTTTGTCTGCTCCAGCGATTTCCATTGCGAATTTACCGAGTACACCTAAGAGGTCTTTTAAGGTTAGGTTTTCATCTATGACTATGCCCTCAACCTGGTTGAATTCAGACAGGTGAGTTTTATCGGTTATTTCTGGACGGTAAACTCGCGCTATGGAGAAATGTTTGCTTGGAACTTCAAATTTTTTGCTCTCCAGTGTTCTTGCGCTGAGGCATGTGCCGTGTCCGCGGAGAATTAAACGCTGAGCCGTTAAGAGTGAGTATTTGTATTCCCATCCTGTTGAACCTGTTTTCCAGCCGTTTTCATGCGTCTCCTTTACATGCTCTACAGCTTTGGCGTGTTGGCTTATGTCGCCGTACTGCGGGTCTTGGATGTAGTAGATGTCGCTTGTTTCGCGCGCTGGATGGTCTTGCGGCGTGTAGAGTGCGTCGAAGTTGAAGAAGCTGGTTTCAACGTTTGTGCCTGTCATTTCTTGGAAGCCTAGGTTTACGAGTTTTGCGCGGACTTCATCAAGGAACTGCAAGTACGGGTGCTTTTTTCCTGGGTAGGTTTTGGCTACGGGTGCTTGGATGTTGTATTTTTGGAGTTTTGTGGTGTGCCATTTGCCTGTGATTATGAGTTCGGGCGTTAGTTGGGTGATTTCTTGTGGTGCTGCTTTGCTTTCCACTGCTACTTTTTTGCCTCGCGGGGTGATTTGGAGTGTGCGCGTGGTTTTGGGTTCGATTGTTAGGAGTGTGCGTTTTTTTAGTTGTTCGGCTGCTTCTTTTAGTTCGCTGCTTAAATCATCCAACGTTGCCTGCGCTTTGGTGCATAGGTAATTAAGCAGTGTTTCGTCGCAGCCTTCAGGAATAAACGCTTGATGCAAAAGCGGTTCGGCAATGCGTATGGTATTGTTTTCTGAGGTGTAGATTGCCCATTTTTTTCTTATTGCCCAGCCAAGCGCGATTTGGATGAATTGCGGTTCGATTCCTGCTTGTTTTGCTGTTGTTTGCAGGTCTGCTGTTCCGCCGAGTGCTGCCACGGTTCGGATTAGGTTGCGTTCAGGCAAACCGTTTTTGGCGTATTGCTGTCCTTCAGCGGTTGGTTTGATGACGTTTTGGTGTTCCGCGTGTATGGTGATGTAGTTTTTTTCTTGAAGCGTTAGCGCATTGCGCATGACTGCTGTATCTGGGAAACCGCAAGCATCAATCAATTGTTCTACTGAAGCTTTTCCGCCAAGTGATTCTAAAGCGGAGAGTAATCGTTGTTCTTGTGTTCTGAGCTCAACCATGTTGCTTGCCTTCGTTAATGTGAGTTCGAGTTTTGTTAAGGGATAGTTCTAACGTCACAAATAAAAGCATGCTGATTGCTTTGGTGGGGCTCAGGTGCTCGGCGTGGTCTATAGCCTCCTTACATAAGGTAGTGTTTTGACTTTCGTCCATTCCAAAAATGCGAGACAGCGCTTTCCTGAGTCTCGGCGAGCCAAGCAATCTAAACCTCAGTTCCTTAGGCTTCGTAAAGTTTTGACCTGTACAAGTGCTCTTAATTGCTGCTTCATAACGGATAAATCAATTTTAGACTAACCTATTCATGGTTGCTATGAGCAATAATTCAGAAATTCCCTGCTCTGCCTGCCATAAGTGGAATGCAACAGCAAAAAGTTTCTCCTGTAACCCCAACGCATGCCAAAAACTTACTGAATGGCTTTTTGACCACGCACAAATAAAGCGCGCGGAAACCATGCAGGTTGACGGAGTCCCACTCCAATACGTAGTTTAAAAATTTCCCAAAAACCGCTTCTCTTTTTCCACTGTGTTTTAGATTTGAAATTAAACATTGAATTTCAGTTTTGATGTTGTCATAGAAAAATAACAAGAATCACAATTTTCTTATTGTAACTTAATTAATAGAGAGATAGGATAAGACAGGATTGAGCTTCTTTTTCGAAACACTTAATTCTATTTTCTAAAATTACATTATAGGGAAATGGGCATCGATTCTAAGAGCAGTTACTTATTTTTCCTTCAGTTTCCGTCTCAGGAACCAATCGTCAAAGTCAGCTTACTAATACTAAGAAAAAGCCATGGCGCCAAAGCATCAAGATACTTCATTCTTTTTAAATTTATCTTTCCGCAAGTATAATGTTTTTCGTTACTATTGCATTTTTACCACTATTTTAACAAGTTTTATAAGTAAATTGGTAACAAAAAGGACTATTGAGCGAGAAGCACTTACGCTTTTCGTTCAATAAAATTTAAGGAAGAAAAAAGAAAAATGCAAATTGTTAAAAGTAAAACTGCAGCTATTACGATTGCTATATTCTTAATGCTTTCAATGTCAGCTTCAACGATGCTTGTTCCAACTGCTAGTGCGCATGGTCCAGGTGCAGGCGGTACTCCATGGAGCATTCCAACGTTCGCTTTCATTACTGTTGCACCTAACCCTGTAGGTGTCGGTCAGTCAATGACCGTTTATATGTGGCTTGACAAAGTAATAAACAGCGCAGCGCCGACTAATGACGTTCGATTCCATAACTATAACCTCACGATTACGAAGCCTGACGGCACAAAAGAAACACAGATTTTCGCTACTATCCAAGACACAACATCATCACAGTATACTCACTATACTCCTGACCAAGTTGGCAACTACACTTTCACCTTCACTTTCCCAGGACAAGTATACACATATACAGGGCTATACGCGGGCTTCTTCGGTCCTCCTTCGCAAAGTGATTACATAAACGATACTTATCTGGCCAGCTCTGCATCAACAGCGCTTACTGTGCAGCAAGAACCAATACCTACGCCCGTAAGTAGCTCTCCGATGCCAACTGATTACTGGACTCGCCCAATATACGGTTTGAACACTGACTGGTGGAGTATTTCGTCAAACTGGCTTGGCACTGGCTCTCCACAGTGGTACACCGAAACTTGGGGAAGCAACACATATATTCCTGATGCCGTGGGATCTCAAACTAGCCATGTCATGTGGACTAAGCCGCTTCAATCTGGTGGAGTTGTCGGAGGAAACGATATACCCGTTCAGGGAGCCGGCTACTTCGAGGGCACTGCATACCTAACAAGATTCCAGAATCCGATAATACTTGACGGAAAGCTCTACTACAACGAACCAAGAGGAGAATCGGGCTCCAATAGTGGACCACTTGACTGCGTTAACCTGCAAACAGGACAACTTATCTGGTCTCGCACTGATGTACCTTCGCTATCATTCGGCTACATCTATAGCATGTGGACTCCCGACTACCACGGAGTTTGGCCACCAATTTTAGTCGCAGTTTCAGGAGGTTACAACTACTTCACTGGGACTTTCCTCCCCACGACTTGGATGGGGTATGATGGAGACACAGGCGACCCGCTGTTCAACGCAACTGGCGTTCCCTCAGGCACATCAGTACTCGGTCCCTCAGGTGAAACATTGATATATGTCTTGGCGAACGATGGCACGCCTACTAATCCTAAGTGGTATTTGAGTGAGTGGAACTCGTCAAAAATAGGGGATTGGACTATAATGGGATCAGGTGCACTTACAGGCACACTCGATGCAAGCGCTGCAAGCAATTATGACTGGAACGTTTCGATACCATGGATGAACACTATGACGACAACAAATACACCGGTTTATGCGTTCTATGACGATTTGATGCTTTGCTACAATAGCACTAATGGTAACCTACCTTCAGCAGGCACATCATTTTATGCACAAAGCAGCGCTCCCTACACATGGTTTGCTGTCCAACTTAACGCAACTAAGGGTGCATTGGGTTCGGTGCTATGGCGGAATACATTACAGCCGCCAGCAGGCAACATCACTGTCCTTCCAAGCGGAGCCGATCCAAAGACTGGCGTCTTCGCTGAACTATACAAGGAAACTATGAATTTCGTAGGATACAGCATGACAACAGGCCAGAAACTATGGGGTCCAACTCCAGAACCAGGAGCCATGGACTACTATGGCAACGATTTTGGTGGCAATTTAGACGGTCAGTTTGCTTACGGCAACCTCTACAGCTGTGGATTCGGAGGAGTAATGTACTGCTATAACGATACGACTGGACAGCTAAAGTGGACTTACGGTAACGGCGGAACTGGTAACAGTACTAATGCTGGCTACTACAACCCATACGGTGATTATCCAACCATGATAGTTGCTATTGGTAACGGAGTAATATACACGGAGACTGCTGAGCACACTGCCACTGACCCGATTTACAGGGGTGCTTTGACGCGCGCTATTAACGCTACCGACGGAACAGAAGTCTGGACTCTTTCATGTTTCGGCTCAAGTTGGAACATTGCTATCGCAGACGGCTTTACAACAATGTTTAATGGTTATGACAACCAAATTTACAGTGTTGGCAGAGGACCAAGCGCTATGAGTGTTGCCGCACAATCATTTGGCACATCTATAGTGATTAGGGGTACAGTAACTGACGTTTCTGCTGGTACAAAGCAAACTGAGCAGGCAGCTGACTTTCCGAATGGTGTTCCAGTTGCATCTGATGCAAGCATGAGTGCTTGGATGAGTTACGTTTACCAGCAGCAGCCTGAACCAACCAACTTCACCGGAGTTCCAGTGACAATTAGCGTCTTAGACTCTAACAACAACTACAGAACCATAGGCACTGCCACAACTGACGCAAGCGGAATGTACACCCTCACATGGACACCTGATATTCCAGGCAATTACACAGTTACCGCAACTTTCGCTGGCACCAACGGTTACTGGCCATCATACTCAGAAACCTCTTTTGCCGTAGCGCAAGCACCAGCAGCAACTGCTACACCTACGCCTACTCCGACATCTGTCGCTGACATGTACTTTGTTCCTTCCGTCATTGCCATAATTGTCGTAATAATCATCGGCTTTGCTGTACTAGCAATCTTAACGCTAAGAAAACGGCCATAAAAACGCCAACACAAAAATCCACTTTCCCCTTTTTTAGTCTTAAAAAGTAATGGAGAAGAGATAAGGGCTGAGAAGGCTCTGGTTAAATTAACGAAAGGTAGTAGTCATAGTCAAGCATTTGCATTCTTTTCTCCTAAAGAGTGTTCCAGGCTAGTTTAACTAGTAAAGACTCTTTCACACCAAGAAAAACAAGGGCTAACGTACCTATTTGAACCCTAACGAAATTTACCAATAGTTTGCTGAGTGGTTATATTGATAAAATTTATACCCCCTGAACGCATTATTAAAAGGATTGAACTGTAATGTTGCCAAAACCGATGCCTATCTTGGAAGGGGAAGATGCTGAAAAGTTCTTTGAGCAAGATAAAGAACCTTTAAGTAGACGCCAGAAGGAGCATTTGAAGCAGTGTTTAGAGCTTTATAAGAAAAAGCCTATAAAGTAAAACGACTATTTTCTGCCACTTGTTTAGTCTAATGGTCAGGGCACAGGGCGTAAGCTGCATTGTAAACTCGCAATCTCACTTTTAGGGACTACGTTTGGCTAAGTTGTTGCTATTTTGCGAAGCGCGATTTTCTCTATGTCCATGCACTCGTCGCAGAGGTCAGAACTCGGTCTCCTAAAGTGTCTTTGAATGATGACGCGGGGGTATTGCGTGCAGTTTTTGCACCAATGCCATCTGTCAGGTTCGGCTCCCTTAACATATTCCTCCATTCTTAGCCTCCCAACATGATAGTTAGATTGCTACTGTTATTTTTAATTTGCGTGTTTGAGTGTTCTAGCAACCTTGCCTATGACAAATTAATGTGCGGAGGCTGGCCATATTATGGCTTGGCTACTTTCAGCTAGGCGGCTCTACCTTGCCTTGCCAGCCTTCTTAGCGCAAGCATCACTACAAAACTTCGATTTAGCATTAAACGTCGTATAAACCTGCTTACAAACCGGACACTTCTTTTGCATTCAAATCTCCTCTCGTTACCTATTACATGCTTCAATCATGGACTAAAAGCTTTTTCCCAAAAATTCGGTTTGTTTTTTTTTTTGTTTAGCTAGTTCTTGTGTCACAAATAAAAACATGCTGATAAATTTGGATATCAAAATTGAAGGAAGATTTAAAGATTAAACTATTGCAAACAAAGGCGCGAAAATGCTAACATAACAGTTCTTTTCTTTCGCTTGGTAGCTTTCTTTAATACAATTTTTAAATTTTAGATTTAATTTTATTCTTTCAGCTACTTATTTGCTATTAATAGATACACAGGTTTTAAAAATAGAAAGGAACAATACCTAAGTTCAGGGTTTAGCGTTGAGTGAATCAAATTCGGTGTTGCCACAATTTCTAAAATTAACAATAACTAACATGACAACGTTTCCCAATGATTTACGAATCTCATTCGAAAAAGGAATTAACGTTGTTTTTGGTGGAAACCATTCGGGTAAAACTACATTAGTTAACTCAATTAAATACGGGATATTTGGTTTGTCTTGGAGTACAGCCCCTGAAAGTGTTGAAAAAAGATATTTTTCATACCGAATAAAGGAAATTAGTAGAAAATCACTGGACATAAATTTGATTTACAATCTTAAATATCTAACATCGACAGTCAACAGGACTATATTTTCATCTGGTACTGCAGAGATAAAGTCTATAACAGGGTTGAACGAATCACCATTATCCTCAGCAGAGATACTCAATCATGAGAAGGATTACTATGAAGACCTTAGGGAAAACATGGGGCTGATTAATAGCGAGCAATTGAAATTCATTCCAACGTTAATTTTTGCAGATGAAAACCGGCAACTTGTCCTTTGGACAAAAAATTTAGAGAGCGTTGTCTTGGGCTTGCTAACTTCTAAAGAAAGTATTGAGCAAGTTCAATTTGTTGAATCCCAGCTCAATAAAGCCATTAAAGACTTGGGCAAACTTAAACAAGATAAAGATCAAATATTGAAGAGAAATTTGGAAAAGATCAAATTTTCGGACTATTTGAAGGAAAGCGTTGAAGCAAAGGAAAGAGACGGAAAAGATACATACGAAAAGGAATATAAAAAATTAGTTGTTGACTTAGACGATTGCAAGGTAAAATGTTCCAGACTTAAAGATGAATTACAGAATGAGCTAATAATAAGATCTCAATTGCAAGAAAACTTGAGTAATAACCAAAAGAAGCTATTGGAAATTAAATCGCTAAAAGATCAATTTAACGAACAACTTTTGAAAGGATTTCTTAATCCAAAAGACCCGAAGGAAACACATTTTGGAAGAATATTTTATTATGAGAAAAAATGCCCTTTTTGTTCTGCAGATTTATCGAGTGAGATAAACAATAGGGTGGAAAACAAAAAATGCCCAATATGTGGCATTGGCTATTTAATTAATCAAACGATCGATATGGACGATATCGATAGGAAACTTACTGATCTTGATAATGAAACAATTAAGACGCTTAGTACAAATAATGACATTCAGGAGAAGATCATAGAGCTAAATAAGAAAATAGAAGAACTATCCCAAATATCTAAAGAAGAAGAGGACAGGCAAAGAAACCTAATCCAAAAAATATCTGGATTCAAAGCAATAGAGGAGAATTTGCAAAAGAAACAAGTGATGACAAAAGAACTGGACGAAGTCTTACAAGATATTGATAAAAGTAAAATGTATTTGGCGAAAATAGAAGACGAAGTAAAAAAAGTAAACGAAGAAATCGAAAAAATAAACATGCTTCAAAACAAGATGAAGGACGCAATAAAGTTGGAGAACAATTTGTCATTAAGTAAAATACGGGAAATCTTCTCAAGTTTTATAGGGGTAGCAACTAATGGTGAATTGTCTGGACAACTTACTGATAACTTCATTCCTAGTCTAAATGGTCGCTTGATATTTTACCCCGAGCAAATATCCCAATTTGAAAGAGGCTTAATGGATTGTGCTTTTAGAATAGCGGTACTTTCAGTATTTGCCAAGAGAACCGGTACCATTCCATCGTTAGTTTTGGAAACGCCAGATGAGGTAACAGATGAAGCCTATATACCATACCTTGCTGAAGCAATTCAGAAGTTTTCTTCTAACATGTCTATTATAATAACAACCGTAAATAGCGAAATGATGAAGCAATTGCTTAAGGATTATGATTCTGAAGAAAGAAAGAAGCGGTTGATCAATTTGGTTTCGCAGGGAACACTCACGCAACGTAAATTTTACGAGTTACCGTTAAAGGAGTATATTGGTGATAACTGATGCAATATACAGATAATTATCATAAATTGAAAGACCAACTAACCTTATGGTTGCTTTTATATGAACTAAAAAAATTTGGCTTTAAAACACAGAGGCTTAAATTACAAAAGCTTGTTTATTTAAACGACATTTTTGGAACTATTCTAAAAAATAAACCAACAACCTATTCATTTATAGTTTATAAACGAGGGCCGTTCTCAAAAGAAATATACAATGATATTGAGCGTTTGGTTTCTATTGATATTGTAAAAGCCAAAGTTGACGAAATTGATAAATGGGATCCTAATCAAGACCGCTCATTTGAGTATGAAATTGAAGAATCAAGTATCGATAGAGCAAATGTAATTCTACGCAGATCGGAGTTTAATTCGTTAGATAAGTCGGTGGAACTTACAGTTCAAGCTCTCGGTTATCTTAGTGGAGAAGAAATAAGGCAATTAGTTTATAGCGAACCTAATTACGTTGCTGCAAAGGAAATAGGGTTCGGAACAGTAATAAACCCAGCTTATACGTTTGCCAGCAATTTTAGAGAAATGTCAAAGAGGCTGTCTTTAAGAGAATTTGGAATAGAGCTCCGAGATGAAGAAGTATTATGGTTGTATCTCAACTATCTTAGAACTGTAACTTTTCCAGAAAAATCGAAATTTATGGAAATCCAGTAAAATGCCAGCACTAAAAAGCCTCTATAGTGATGAGCTTGCGGAAATTGTTACAAGACGTTTTCTTCGTAAGTATGACTGGTTGATAAAACCATCAAGAAAGCACTCTATCGAATTACTGTTACTTCAACAGATAGTCGATTTTCTGGAAGAAATACCTAATTTAAAAAAAGAGGGCAAATCCTTAAGCTTAGCTCTAATTATAAAGAACGATCAAGTTATACTTGAACCTTCACTAATCAAACGTAACGAATTTCATATATCTGAACTTTCTAAATTCCAAGATTTAAGAAATATTGTCGATGGAAACCCTTTATGTTATGTTATGGACAAGAAAGGGCTAGTTACAATCGGACAAGTGCCTAAGGAATTATTAAAAAATAGCTCCCGTTTAACATTGCAAAATATATCTAACAAATTCAATACAATCGCTTTTTATCTGGGATCAAATATCTTAGAAATCTATGAGTCTGGAAAAATTCTAAGAATTAACCGGAAAGGCATATGGTTGAAACCAATTGAGTTGCCTTTACAGGAATTGGGTAAAATAGGCTTTCCTGGGGAACTCTTGGAATCAGTTTCCGAGATTTGTTTGAAAATGTCTTACATTAACAAAGGCTGTACTTTCGTAATAATAAAAAGCAATTGCCCTGAATATTGTCAACCTATGATTAGAGATTACCACTTCAGTAAATGTAAAATTGGTCAGTTATCACTAACACAAATAATTAATTTTGCAAGCATTGATGGGGCAGTTATTTTGAATATTAACGGGGAAATATTAGATATCGGTCAGAGGCTTATACCTCCACCAACAACTAGCTATGTCAAAGAGTCAGGTAGAGGAACTAGGCATAACTCCGCAGCGATGTATTCAAATGCTGTAGAATCAGTCGTTGTCGTTGTGTCAGAAGATGGGCCTATTTCCATTTATTATAAAGGCGATATATATTCAAGATGCTTCGGCGAAATCTTTGGCTAACTTGGTTGAATTAGGTGTAATTATAAACAAACAGTAATCCAATTTAATATTCAAGCAACTTAACAAATATCTTCAAACGATAGTAAGGCAATCAGGATATTGGTATTTGATTAAAAATTAATTCTAGTATTGTTAGTTGCGTTGTTGGTTCGTTTTGTTTATATATTGGTGTTATGACTATGCATGTGCAAAAAGAAGGAATATCTAAAGAATGGGTTCCAAGTCACCAAGAGGCGAATTCGCCGCAAGACAACTAAAAAGGAAACGGAAGAATTTCCGTTGGTCTGACCGTTACTTTAACAGGCGCATGCTTAGGCTAGACGAAAAAGTAGATCCCCTGCAAGGCGCACCACAAGCCAGGGGTATCGTTCTAGAAAAAGTAGGCATTGAATCAAAACAGCCAAACAGCGCCATCCGCAAATGCGTCCGCACACAACTCATCAAAAACGGCAGAGTCATCACCGCATTTTTACCTGGAGACGGCGCACTCAACGTTGTAGATGAACACGACGAAGTCGTCGTTGAAGGCATCGGCGGCACAAGAGGCGGCGCAATGGGAGACATCCCCGGTGTACGCTGGAAAGTAGTCATGATAAACGGCGTATCACTAAACGAACTCGTCTACGGACGAAAACAAAAACCAGCAAGGTAAACCGCCATGGCACAAACCACAGCTCAACCACAAGAAATCAAACTCTTCCAAAAATGGACATTCAAAGACATCACAGTCAAAGACATCGGCTTACAGCGCTATCTCAACTTAACACCAATGGTCGCTCCGCATAGTATGGGACGCCACGAACACCAAAGATTCCGCAAAGCAAAAGTCAACATAGTAGAACGCTTAATCAACAGCCTCATGCGCTCAGGCAAAAACAGCGGCAAAAAAGCCAAAGCAACCAACATAGTCAAAGAAACATTCGAAATAATCAACTTACGCACAGGCAAAAACCCCATAGAAATCCTCGTCAAAGCAGTAGAAAACGCCTCTCCATGCGAAGACACCACACGCGTCAGCTACGGAGGAGTCGTCTACCACCTATCCGTCGACGTAGCACCACAACGCAGAATCGACCTCGCCATACGCCACATATCTGAAGGCGCAAGAGCCGCAAGCATAAACAACCCACGCAGCATCCAAGAAACCCTCGCAGACGAACTTGTCCTCGCAGCAAACAAAGACATCAAAAGCGCAGGCATAGCAAAACGCAACGAAATCGAACGCGTCGCACAATCCAGCAGATAAACAATTCTTTCCTATATTCTTCTATTTCTTCCAAAATAACTGAACAGTTTTGATAATCTTTTCTAGGCCCAATAGGGTATACTTTTTGCTAGCCGAACCCCTAAACAAAAAGCGTCGACCCCTCTACCTATCCCAATTTTGCACCTATTTTCAATACCCTGAATTGAGTCTACCAGTCAACTATACCCTCGTATGAATCTCCACTACATCCCCATCGTCCAAAACAAAACCCAAACCAACCTTCTTAGGACTAAACGGCAAACGCTTAGCCCACACCATCGCAAACAAGAAATTCAACACAAACTCCTTATGAATATTCTTCGCCAAATCATTAACCGTAGCACCATGCCTAAGCACAAACGGTCGACCAGTCGGCTCCCGCGACCCAGGCATCTTAGTATAAACCCGAATAACCCCTAAACCTTCAAAAAGCGCCTTCCCCAACTCGTCAAAACCAGTTTTAAGCTCACATGACATGGCGATAACAGGCAACTTACCGTTAACATACTTCTTAAGTACCCGCAAATTCGCCGCGGCACCCTTCAAATCCAACTTATTCGCCACAACCACCGCTGGCTTATATGTCGTGGTCTCAAAAATAGCGTCCTCCACATCATCGAGCCTTACATCACCGCTAATTTTCACTATGGCGTCAGTTATCTTGTAGCTGCGCAGCAAATCCTCAACATCTTGCATTGAACAATCCAAAAGCTTACCCACAAGGATAACGCGCAACGCCGAACCAGCATGCCGACGGTCAATATCCACACGACCACTAGGCTTACTCACCAAAACACGACTCTTCTCCAACTCACCCAAAACCAGCTCCAACTGCCCAACCGGGTCACGAGACAAATCAACCATTAAAATCACGCCATCAGCATTCCGCGCTAAACCAAGCGTAACATGACCCCCTGCACGCCCATCCGCACTGCCCTCCATTACCGCTGGCGCTTCAACAATCTGGAACTGTACATCCAAATAACTCATTATACCAGGCACTGGTTCATGCGTACTGAAAGGCGTAGGCGTAACAAGCACCTTTGAATTCGTTGTGGCACACATTAGGCAGCTTTTACCCACGTTGGTCATGCCGATCAACGCTATCTGCGCTGAACCTTCCTTTTCAACAAAAAGCTTCGGTCCACCGCCACCCTTCCCCGTGCCCTTCCGCTTCTTATCGTCCAAATCGGCGCGGATAATAGACATTTTCTTCTTAATTGTGCCCCGAAGCTTCATCGTACCTTTATGCTGAGGGACACAACTAAGGAACTCCTGCATCTTCTGCAGCTTCTCTCTGGGAGTATGGGCAGCTTCAACCTCCTCCCACTTATCCATCGCTTCAGGCGGCAAATTAGTCGGCATACAAACTTCGCAAATACTATTTCCAAGCCAACTTTAATACTATTTCTAATTAAACCACCCAAAATTCACCAGAAAAAACAAGTTTCAAAAATCACTTTGCCGTCAGTGGTCATGCACATACAGTCACAAACTTATATTAGCCACTTTAAGCTGTAAGAGTTTGATTTTTATTGAGGTGAAAAAATTCAAATGAAATTTTCATTAAAACTCGCTTTAGTACTATGCCTAATAATGCTATGCTCGACTCTTTCCTTTGTATTTGCACAAACATCAAGCATCACCAGCGTAACAAGCCCCACAACAGTAAACCTAAACTCAGCATACCTAGTGAATAACGTAACAAACACCAACAACAACCTAACAGCACTAGATGCCTAGGCAGTAGGCGACAGCGGAACAATCCTCCAGTGGAACGGTAACAGCTGGTCGTCCGTAACAAGCCCAACATCACTCAACCTATACTCAGTATTTTTCGTAAACTCTTCTAGCGGCTGGGCTGTAGGTGGAAGCTCAAGTAACGGAGTTATCTTGAACTATAACGGTTCATGGAGCGTTTGGAACAAAATAAGCTTTAGCGGGAACGCCAGCGGAACCGACACTGTTAATGCAACGTTATACTCGATAACAATGAACGGCACCGGCTCGATAGGCTGGATTGTAGGCGCTAATGGAACAACATTAGGCTGGAACGGCGTCGCATGGTTCGGTTTGCCAAGCGGAACTACAAACACGCTCAGAGGCGCCAGTATGATTCACAACTCAACTGAAGCTTGGGCAGTAGGTGATAACGGAACAATCATCCACTGGAACGGAAGTGCATGGAGTAACATGACAAGTCCAACCAGTGCAAATCTTTACTCAATTGTCATAGTAAACGAAACTAATGGCTGGGCCGTAGGCGGCAGCGCTAGCAACGGAATAATATTAAACTTTGCTTCGCCAAGCTGGACTGTATGGAATAGAATAAACTTTGGAGGACAAGTAAACAGTACAGCTGGTTATGTGACTGACTCAGTTAATGCAACACTATACTCAATGAGTGTAGATACAGCATCTTCGGCTTGGGCAGTAGGCGGCAGTGGCACAGTGCTATATTGGACAGGAACCGAGTGGGACGGCTCAACCAACGTTGACGGAGGCGTAGCTTTGAAAGGAGTTTCCATGGTTCACGGTACATCAAATGGATCAACACAGGCGTGGGCTGTGGGTGACGTTGGAACGATTCTCGCCTGGACGGGAACTCAATGGGTTCCCGAAATGCCATTAATCATGACTGCACCCTTGCTACTGAGCATTGGTTTGCTAATAGCCCTCTTGAGAAAATCAAGGCTTCCAAAGAAAATTTACGTTTAAAATAGCTCTCTTCTTTAATTCCCTTTTGTTTTGGTAGAGTAATTTTTAATTTGCTGAGCAATTTCCATTGATATTTTTCGGCAATGCTTATTTGCATGATGGCTTAACTACTTTGAGAGCACCAAGGGGAAAGCAGATCATTGAACACTGAGCACCCTAGAATAAAAAGGGAAAAAAAGACCATCGAAGCAATGATCCGCATTTACTGCAAGGGCCATCATGAAAAAGAAGGCAAAGAGCTGTGCCAAGAATGCAGCCAACTCTTAGAGTACGCAAAAACGCGATTAGATAAGTGCCCTTTTCAAGAGAAAAAAACCACTTGTGGAAAATGCCCAATACACTGTTACCAGCCTCAAATGCGAGAACAAGTAAAAAAAGTGATGCGGTACTCAGGGCCACGCATGATTCTGCACCATCCAGCCTTAGCAATGCATCATGCTATTGATGGATTGAAGAAACCAAAGAAAAAAGCCGTAAAAACCAGTAAAGCTGCAAGTGTTTAGTTTGCGGTTGCTTTAACCGTTAAACTGCAGCTAACTAAGAGCACTTAGCCTGTTATTTATTAAATATGCGATATTGGAAAGGTTTTTTATGCTCTCTCCACTCTCTAAATAATTGCTTATGAGTTTGTGGATTAGTATGATAGAAAATTCTATCGATTTTGCTCAATCAAAGGCAAATAAGCAGATGCCCCCATTGAAGCATTCTTCAAAAACCCCTTCACAAGGCAAAGATTACAGCGATGATAACCGCAGGGATTTACCTGAAGAGTTTGGAATAAGCAGTCAACAATTCCAAACTATTTTCTCTAACCTAACTCGAGGCGGCATTGCCTTGTGCAAAATGGTTTATGACGAAAAAGGGGTTCCAGTTGATTTCATCCTGCTAGAGGCAAACCCGTCATATGAGGCAATATTTGGGGTTAAAAGAGAGCAAATAATCCTCAAGAAAGCAACCCAGGTTAATTCTAAAATAAAAGAATTCCCTGTGCAGTGGATAAGCATGTATGGCAGAGTAGCCAAGACCGGCATGCCAGAGCAACGCGAGGTTTACTTTCAGCCTCAAGATAAATGCTATCAAGTTTACGCTTACAGTCCAAAAAAGGACTATATTATTTCAGTGCTTATGGACATAACCGAGCGCAAAAACGCCGAACAACGGTTTGTTATGTCTGAAAAATGGTTCCGAAGGCTCTACGAGACAACCCAAGACGGAATTATGGCACGGGACCTGCAGGGACAAATGATTGATTGCAACCGAGCATACGCGAAAATGCTTGGTTACTCAAAAAAAGAACTAAGACGCCTCACTGCCCAGCAGTTATTGCCAGAAAAGTGGCATGAACAGCGAGAAAAAATCGTTAAAAAAGTCTTAACCACAGGCCACTCAATCGTTTTCGAAAGAGAATACAAACGTAAAGATGGCTCAATTTTTCCATCATCAGTTAGGACTTGGCGACTGACTGATGGAAAAGGAAAAGTAATAGGAACATGGTCCATCGTTCGAGACATAACCGAACAAAAGGAGCTTCAGAAAAATCTTGAAGAACACGCTGGAACTTTAAAAAAAATAATTGAGGAACGAACAAAGCAGCTTAAAGCCTCTGAGCGCTTAGCAACTATTGGTCAAACCGCAGGTATGGTTGGGCATGACCTGCGAAACCCACTTCAAACAGTAATCGGCGAATTATACCTAGCCAAATGCGAAGTTGAAACACTTCCAAAAAGCGAACTCAAGAACAATTTACAGGAGAGCATACAGGTAATAGAAGCGCAAGCAGTCTACATGGACAAGATTGTTTCTGACTTGCAAGCGTTCGTACGACCCGTCAAGATAGATAAAAAACCAATCAGCCTAAAGGAACTTGTTACCGTCGTCTTTGCCTCTGTTGCCATTTCATTAAACATTGATGCGCAAGCGCATATAAAAGAAGATTTTCCGCAAGTGAAAGCTGACCCACAGCTTCTAAAGAGGGTTCTAATAAACCTAGTAACTAACGCAGTGCAAGCTATGCCTGACGGCGGAAAACTAACATTAAGTGCACGAATTAACAGTCAAGGCCAAGTAGTTCTAACAGTAGAAGACACTGGTGTTGGCATACCTGAAGAAATTAAACCCCAAATTTTTACGCCATTATTCACCACTAAACCAAGAGGACAAGGCTTCGGCTTAGCCGTCTGCAAACGAGTAATAGAAGCGCACGGCGGTACTATCAGCTTCGAAAGCACGGTGGGCAAAGGAGCAAAATTCACAATTCAGTTTCCAGCCAGTTAAGGCTCAACCATTTCCTTCTCTTTATCTGAGCCCTTCAATTTCTGCCTAAAAGTGTAAATGAAAACTATGAACCAGAACGCAACGGTTGCCCACCCCAATGCAAAACCGATTACGTTTCCCAGCAGGTAGTAGGCTACTTCAAAGCCAACGATGGATACAAACGTTAAGAAAGAGCCAACAATGCTATACCCGCGCAGTACTTTTCTGTTTTTAATAACCGCTCTCAGCATTAACATTAAAGCGATAAAATTTATTATGCTAGCGAAACTTAAAGCTAAATTAGCCGCGTCCATACTGCCCTTTTTCCTTAAGCCACAACTGTTTTGCACAACTTAAGACTTACGCCAGCACCAAGCTCTAAGATGTAAAATAACTTAAATGTAATCACCGCCATGCATATGGAGACCGCGAATAAGAGGGGTGAATTTTTAAGAATGATTTCTCGAGATTGTGACGGATGCGGATTGCAGAAACCATGCATTAAACGCTACCGCAAAGTATCTGAAGGCGAAAAGGTTTACTGTCCAGACGGAACAGCACACCTAGTAGACAACGCAAGCAGCGCATAACTGTGCAGAAAGAAAAGAATAGCCTCAGTATTCTTCACCACTACTCTTTTTAGCCATTGATTCCGTTTTGCACATAGACCTTTTTAGGTTGACCCTTTGCATTTCTTAATGAGACTGGCTTATGGCAAATATCGTTAAAGTAACAACAAATGGACAATTCACCATTCCCAAAAAGCTAAGAGAAAAATTCAGCATCAAAGAAGGCGACTTACTAATCGTCGAAGCCACAGACAACGGCATACTATTCAAGAAGGTTCCAAAACTTGAGGATATGGCAGGCATAGATGCAGGGTATGGAACACTTGAAGAAATAAATAAAAAAATCGATAAACTCAGAGAAGAGTACTGACTTGAAAGAAGTCATTGATACAAGATTTTTGAGAGAATATTTCTATTCCACCCATGTCGAAACAAAAGAGAAGGCTAATAGAAAACTGAAAAACCTTATTGCAAAAAATGAAGGCATACTGCCAACAATAGTGATTGCAGAAATAATCCAAATTACCTGTGAGGTAAGAGGAAAGGACATGGCAGAAAGCCGTTATCAAGCCCTAATTCAAAGCGGCATAGAAATACAAAATCTAACCTCGATAATTGCTCGACAAGCGGGTTTATTCAAATGCCAATACAAGAACTTGCCTATGGGTGATTGCATAATCGCCGCAACAGCTCTAACAA
>JBEKHJ010000015.1:0-23642 GCA_050012335.1 Bathyarchaeia archaeon | reverse complement strand
TTTTGATGGTTGTGCTTTTTCCAGCGCCGTTTGGTCCCAAAAAACCGAAAAATTCCTGCTCTTTCACGCTAAAGGATATATCGTCAACGGCTTTTGTGCCATCAGAATAAATTTCAACAAGATTCTTTACCGTAATAATGTCTGACATAATCTTTCCATAACTAGTTCTTTGCATTTGAAAAAATAACCATATGTGATTGTCATCTTACAGCAACAGCAAGAAAGCGGAAAATACCAGCTTTGAATTTGCGAAGGCTGTTGAGGGACAGAATGATCGTTTTTTAGATGCTAATTACTTTTTTCGCAAAATATAAAAACAAAGAAACTTAAAGTGAATGATAACTGGAGAAAAGGCTCATGCACCGCAAAATAGGAATCATTGCATTAACTTCATTCATAATTTTCTTTTTAGTTGTTTCGACGTTAGGTAACGCTTTCGCTCGAACTAAACACTTTGGAGTTAACGGCGGTGACTTTTTCGTTTACAATGTTTCACTTGTAGGTGAACCAATCCCTGACTTTGGCATTTACTATGTAGGTTCTGCAACGTACCAAATTAGCATAAGTTACGTAATTGATGACTTTGCTGACCAACGAGTCACAATCTGGATGTTTTTTGATTATGCAAACGGCGTGAACAACACAGAACAGCGGCTATATGTTGAAACGTACCTTATCTCTCCAGACCTAAGTGTAAACGACAAAATAGATCAATATTCAACGATTGTGGTGGACCAGACAATACAAAAGAGCTATTTCAGTGGAAACAGGGAAACAAATCATGTTACATTCCCAGAAGAAAAAATAGAGAACTCTCCATACAGCATTAAGGAAGATACATATTTTGATAAAACAACAGGGATGTTCGTGGAATCAACCGTAAGCTATTATGAAAATGAAAACTCAGTGCCGGTGCTGACAGCAACCTATTCACTCAAAGAAACAAACGTTTGGACTGTCTTAGAGTCTTCATCAACCACCACGCCAAGCAATAGCACGGAACCTTCTCCATCAATCCCAGAGTTCCAACCAATCGTTGCCATCTCTTTCTTGATGGCTACGATAGTTTTTACAGCAACAGCAAGAAAGCGGAAAATACCAGCTTTGAATTTGCGAAGGCTGTTGAGTTTGTAAAGTTTTTCGGAAAAGGAAATAAACCCCGATGTAAATTTAAATCGCCATTGTACTCCAGTATAGCAAAATGCGGTCGTAGTCTAGTTTGGTCTAGGACATCAGCCTGCCACGCTGACGACCCGGGTTCAAATCTCGGCGACCGCACCACAATTCTGGTTCAAAACCACAAATCTTTTATGCCGAGCCCACACGCTGGAGACGTAACTACAATTAGCCGTCTGGAGTTGCAAAACTGGGGAATACGCATTAAGAGGTTTGCTAGGTTGTAGCTTGTCTGCGTCCTGATTGTGCTCAGCTCTAAGTTCAACAAACATGGAATAAGCAAACAGACCTATGTAGAACAGGCTTGGAACCGCAAGTAGGGTTGGAAGAGTAGATTCTTGGCCTCGACCAACCGCGAGCAAAGGTCCGAGAACCGCGCCTAACGGGATTATTAGAGCCCAGTTTTTGTTGTGCGGCTTAAAAAGAGTCTGCAGATCGCCCAGCTTGTACATGATCGGCAACGTTAAAAAGAAAAGGACAAGCTCCGCAATGACGTTAGTTAGGCTAGTTACGTCAATGTTTAGAGCTCCGAACCGGGCTTGAGACAGAGGCCAGAACAGCTGGACTCCTCCGGTGAAAAAATCGCCTATGAGAATGTGAGAAAGCAAAGCCGCGTAATACGGGATGGCTTGTTTGCGATAAACGATAAAAAACGGAATCATTAGCACGGTTATGGTGATTAATGAGTGTGTAGGTCCTCGGTGCATAAGGAAACGCATTAGCAGATCAACGTCTGGAAGAACTGAAGCTGCAAACAGAAGCGGCAGGTTCACTTTGACTTTGGCAAGTTTTGAAGAGCCTTTTCCCGTTATGTATCCCAAGGCAAAGTGGCCAATTGCGAACGTTTAAGAGACCTCTTGAGTACATCGCAGATGCGAAAGGAACCTATTAAAGCCAACTCTGCTATAATGGCATGTATGTATTTTTTTATTTCTCAATCTTGCAACTACTGATTATCCAGTTAAGGTTCTTAAGAAGAAAATGTTGGAGATTCATAGATAGAAGCTGTGAAATCTTTTTTGGTTTTTGGATGTTACGGTTTTGGAAATATGGCTTATATACTTTTGGGGCGTTTTGCTTGTTTTAGGCGAAGGGTTCCGTGCGGAAGCGTGGTTGGGGAGCTATTACTGTCGATATTTTAGAGGCAACTTTAACTCCTCAGAAAAAGACGAGAATAATGTATACGGCCAATTTGAATTATAATCGCTTTAACAAGTATTTTGTTGATTTTGTGAGAAAGGGTTTCATAGCAGAAGCGGACGATTCTGATGGGAAGCCCGAGTACAAGATTTCTGAGCGGGGTAGAACTTTTTTGGCTGCTCTTAGAAAGGCGCAGGATCTTGCTTCTTTCGAGGAATACTAAAGGTTTATGACCACCTCTTGGATTCTGCCGTTTATTCTTAGGGTTAACTCGAGGTCAATCTTGGTAGCGTTTTGGATAAGCGTGGATTGAATGTCGACTGTTGTTTCTGGCGGGATCATAACTGTGGCGACCGTAATTTTGGGTTCAGTTGCGGGTTCCTTTTCCTCTGGGATCAGCTCTTTCCATTCGGGTTTAATCTTGATTCTCTGAGTTTGGTCTTCATATTCGATTATGCCTTGTTTGGAGAGAAACTGTGAGAATTCAGTGAGTTTGTCTGCTGGAATTTCGATTTGTTTTGCTAACTCAGGTATGTTGTGCCATTCTCCGTCTTTTAGGATGGCGAAGAAATTTTCGATGTCCAAGGTTGTTCTGGATTGATGTATTGGTTAGGGTGTATTTAAGTCAAGCAGAACCTTTGGTAGGGCTTCATTTAGTTTGTGTTTCTGTATTTTTTGTTTGATGGATATAGAAAACCGAAGCGGATAAGCAGTATTTGTGAGCTGTATCTGAGGTGTATGCTCTTTGAGCAGTATTTTCAGAGCCTTACTTTTGGTTCTACATGTTTTATAACCTTTGCAGTACTATGCGTTAGATGCTATTTGAATCCGAGTCTGAGGGTGTTTATAGATTGTTGGAGAGAGGTGTTCGTTTGAAGTCAAACCGCCGGAACGGCTTTGATATTGCCCAAGATATCCTTCAAGTTTGTGTGCATGGCGCAAACAAGACTCACATTGTCTATGCTGCTAATTTAAATAGTAAGCGTATTAACAGTCACCTCGAATTTTGTGAGCGCATGAAGTTGCTGACTAAGCAATCCAACGGAGGGAACTTCGTCTACCATACTACCCCTGAAGGTGTACGTTTTTTGAGGAACTATTTCGGAGCTCCGCAGGGACAGAATGTGGCACAAATTAGGTAATTTAACAGCTTATTTCTACAGGTTTTAGACCCTCAAGTACCATAAAGGAATGATTTTTTTCTGGGCAGATTTCTTTTATTTTTGATCACTTCCATTTTGAAATGCGGCGGCTTGTAATTTTTCTTTCTAGAACTCTTTTCCATACCTAATGGTTCGTAGGGTTTTAAATATCGAATTGAAGTAAATAAGCGAATTTGCGGAAAGGAGAGGGCAAAGCGCTGCGCGCGCGCAAAGAAAATACAACATCTTAGCCCTAATTGTAGTATGCTTCATGGCAATATCCACACTTGTAGCTGCAGCTACATACTACTATGCAAGCTAGTGCGCGCCCTTGGTTTGTAGCTAAATGTCAACCATATCAAAGTTTGATGTTAGCTTGCAAAGTCACGATGACAAAAGAGAAGGGAGAAGGTCATGGGAGGTGAAAAAATGCAAAGAAAATACAAACTTTTAGCAATAATTGCGATATGTGCATTGGCAGCATCTACAGTCGCAGCATTAGGTCCCGCAATTGCATCTTGGATAGATAATAGTATAGCAAACGTAACAAGCAAGACAGCAACGGATACTTTCACTACAACAGTCACTGAAGTATCAACAAACGCGACAAGTGCATCACCAATTTCAGTAAGCGGTTTAGGAGTTTCATACGGAGATCCTAACACACCTTCAACAGTAGCAGTAACAACAAGTGGTTTTGTTCCGAACGACTATATGGAATTGCAAGTAGTGATACACAACACTGGCTCAGCAACATTACAATTTACACCTACCTATACATGGAGTTGCTACTTCGTTAAATCAGATGGTACTGACTATGCTTATCCTAACATTTACTCTAGCCACAATGATATAGCAACACAAAAGAATATAGTAACGCCAATGACATACTTAGGATTTAATGGTGTTGTCGGTGGAGGAGTTTCAGACACACTAACATTCACTGATGGAAATGATGCTAATAACTTAGCATTATTTGGTAACACAATGATTGGAGCATCTGCAACTGGCAATAACGTAAACTGGGAAGTCGGATGGGGAAGTGCTTCAACTTTTCCAACAACTTTAGCATCAGGAGCAACATTTACTTACAGCATCTACATTGGACTTGGAATTAACGTTCCATACGGTATTCCAAACATGTTCTTCAGCTTAAACATCCCGCTAACGACAGTGCAGTAAGAAATCTAAAACTAAAACTTAAACAATTTCCTTTTTTATTTTTCAATTAACTATCAGCTAACGCCCAATTCAAGTCCAAATTCAAGAAATGACGGTAACAAAAGGCGTTACATAAAAATAAGACGTTACATAAAAATAATAGGTGGTGTGCAACATTAAGGACTGGCAAAACAAAAAGGCTAAGTCAATAATAGTAGTGTCAATCATAGTAGCATCGTTGCTCATAGCTTTATTCACAACAACAAATGTGGTTAATTCCTGCGTTGCTAATACAGATAGTTTTACCACAACTATCATTGGAATAACGACAAATGTTGTTTATACACCAGTCACTATTAACGGATATTCTTTTACAATAAGCAATATACATAATTATCATCAATCTGATAATGGCGGTACAGTATCAATATCTGCCAGTAATTTCCTTCCGAATGACTATGTTCAATTTGCCGTAACCATAACTAATACGGGTACTGCCACTTTAACATTCCAGCCTTTTACCTATACTATAGGGTATCCTTCACCAACAACAACCGTAAGTAAATCGTGGACATTAGCTAACTTTGGAACTGACACCCTTAGTACATACCTCACACAGTTAGCTGGAAGTTCAAATTGGGTGATGGATTTTAGCTACACTAAAGCAGCAACATTACCAACAACATTAGCTCCAGGAGCAACATTTACCTATAATCTATATGTAGGACTTGGTAGCAACGTACCATACGGAATTCCAGGTTGTTACTTTAGCTTAAGCATTCCTCTAGCACCAGCGCGCACGCCAACACCTACGCCAACTCCATGTCCAACACCTACGCCTAAACCAACAGCAACTCCATGCCCAACACCTACGCCTAAACCAACAGCAACTCCATGCCCAACACCTACGCCTAAACCAACAGCAACTCCATGCCCAACACCTACGCCTAAACCAACAGCAACTCCATGTCCAACACCGACGCCTAAACCAACAGCAACTCCATGCCCAACACCGACGCCTAAACCAACAGCAACTCCATGTCCAACACCGACGCCTAAACCAACTCCAACACCGACACCAACACGGTGTCCAAAATAGCCTTGTCCTGTCCATAGCAAATTACCGTGCCGTTAAAATTGCCGTAGCAAAAATGCTCAATTTCCCTTTTTGAAATTGCCTTGAAAAAATGGGAAGGTTAAATAATTGATGTTACTTGTCAATGAGTTTATGAAGCAGACGTTATTGGCGAAGTTACTGCCAACGCCCAAACAAGCCATGGTGCTTTCTGAAACCATGACTGCTTTCAATGTTGCTTGTAACGAGCGCGCGCTTGTCTGCACACTCAAAGTATTATTTGAAGAATTGTGGCATGATGCAACAGGTATGAATGAAAGAATATGTGAGATTGAAACTGAAAACCCCGCCAAAAGCACACAACTAAAACACAAACAACGTATGAGAAGTTTCGCAAGATAATCGATACATTAACGTTATCACAGCCCTAATAGTGACAATCAATTGCTTTAGAAAGATACGCTAGTTAGGAGGAATAATGTTGAATCGAATAATTGGACTAGCAAAGAGTTTTGATAAGCTTATTGACAAAAGGAAAATGGTTTTAGCCGCCGTAACGCAGAACAGTAAACTTACGCCAGTCACCATTGAATACGAACCAGAGAAAATGGTAGTCTACAACCTTGCAGGAAATTTTCCGCCTTTTGTTCGTATTTGGATGGCTGGAGAGGCTGAAGGTTCTTTTGATCGTGTTAAGTGGCTGAAATTTAGCGATGACGAAATTAGTGAGCTGCAAGTATTTCGACTATTTGATCCACGTTTTATACTTCCCCGCGTCCAAACTTGGACGTAACTCACTAAATACGAGACCCCAACTACATTAATTACTGCTTGAGTGCCAGACAGAAGAAAAAGAAAGGGAAGTTTTGGAGCTATCCGATTCTCAGGTTGATGCGTGGTCTTTTTATGATGATGAAGGCTGCGAAGCATGCGGCCATGGAGAGGAGGGCGCCGTAGAGGTATTCGGGCACTACAAACGAGGGGCCGAAGTTGGCCGTGATAGTGCCATCACTGTAGACTAGGATGGCGACTGGGTTGCTTGTTTGATCGTAACCGCTGTTTTTGCCCGGCTTCACGTTCATAAAGGCTCTGTTTCCTGCTAAAGTGCCAGTCAAAACTTCCTCAGAGAACATGGACACGATAGAACGCGTAGTGCTAAGTTTCGGAATGAGCTTGGCGCTTGTGCCTATAGTTGGTTTAATATTGAATTACACGCTCTGGGGCATTCGATTAACACCCATAACCCTCAGCCTTCTCGCTCTAACAGTCGTCTTCGCAACAGCGGCAATAATCCGTGAGTCCCAAACAAAACAGAATCCAACCTAGCCAACACGCTTGACCAAGGCTCAAAGAAAAGAAACAACGACGAAACATGTTAAATCTCGATGAATTAACCTTGAAGGTGGTGAGAAACAGAATGAGTAAAGACCAAACAATAGGCGCGCTAATCCTTGTGGTCTGCGTCGTCGTCGCTGTCGGCTACGCCGTCGGACTTTTCCTCTACGGACCCCTCGTTAAACCCTGGCTTAATATCGGCGCCGCAAGCAACGTTCAATTTTGGCTAATCGCCATACCCGTTTTCATAGGCTTCGTCGCCATACTCGCCATCGGCGCCTGGATCGGCTACACCATGGCCTCAACGCCGCCACCAAAACCCATAGAAGAAATCACAATCGAAACCAAACAAGAAACAGAACAAAAATCCGAAGAATAACATTCTCGTAAATGCTGCGGCTGCAATGAAAGTATCGACAGCCATTCTGCCAGAAACTTGTACTGGCGGCTGCTCGATACCTACACGGGAGCATAAAAATTATTAGTTTAGCCCGTGCGTTTTTCTCTCCTACAAAAGCTGCCGGACATAGACAGAGAGAAACTTGAAAATGAGAAAAGAGAAGGAACTTCGTGCTACATTGCTCACGTGTAATATTATCGTAGTGTAGTCTTATCGTAATAATGAGGCAATGGATTAAATTTTAATCTTTTTCTCTCGTACACAATTTTACTCTAACACACGGCTAACACACACTACTGAAACTACTCTTACTACTCTTAACATCCTCTTTCCTTTTAATTTCTTAACTAACTATTACTCTAATACTCCACGATGATAGAAGTCGTAGCCCGTATCACGTGTATCACACATAAAAACAAAAATAAAAAACACACACAACAAAAAGACAAAGAGCAACGATATTTTATACCCCCTTAAATATTGTTTTCAAAGGAGCTGTGAAGTCTTCGTCTGTTGATTCTCCGTGTGAAATTTCGTCTGCTCACTTGGTAACTGCGTACATTGAGGGGGATAGGTTCTGTTAACTTATTGTCTCAGAGTTTTTTTTGTTAACTGTCGTCTGATATGGCTTTTTTAGGCGAATTACTACCACTTACAACCCTATTTGATTTGGCAAATTCTTCCTTTGCCTCCTCAACATATCGCTGATATTCTGTTTTAGCTTGAATCGCTGTTTGCTGATGATTAAATGCTGATTGAGCCAATTCTTTTTGAGAGTCAAGCGACTTTGGATAAACAATAACCACTTTTTTTGTGTCCTCATCGTTAAGCTCAGTTCGCCCAGTTTTTATTGGCTTCAGTTGAATAATAAGCTCTCCGCGTTCAGCCTTAATGCTCCATTCTAGCGTATCGTATTCGGTTAGTCCAAATTGCTTAACAATGCTGTAAGGCATGGTTGTTCTTAGAGATTCGCTTTTTGTTGCTGATTTATTTAGGAACGTTATTTCACCCATTAGGTTTAGGAAAGTTATTTCACTCATTAGGTTTACCTCTCGTTAGGTGTATCAAAGGTCAGGGGGAAAGTGATACACATGGTCACTATCGTAAATCTTAATATAACTGTTATTTTAGGATCGGCATATTTCTAAAATCGATATATGCCCAGAATTCTAATTTGGGTTCTGGTAACTTCACTTTGGGTTGGGTGGATTAAATTTTAATCCACCACCACCATTCAACTGATGGAATACTGAATACTGACGTGTAGGCTATATGCTGAAAGGTGAAGAAAACTACTGAAGGCAGAATAAGTACACGGAAGGTAAAACCGTTGAGTAAAGAATCTAACCATAAAATCAAAGCTACTCATGTTAAGAGGCTATTCATAAGGCATAATGTAGACTCAGAGCATGACATTGATAATCACGAGCTAATCTTAGAACAACAGGAGGACGAATAAGAGTTTAAAGTTATGGATAAAGGCTAAGATTCCACACTCCGCACTCAGGGTGTGTATCTTCATTACAAAGCTTTTGTCTTTGATAAGGTGGCACTAAAGAGTAACTGAGCTATTGTAAAGCCATCTCAAACAGTTTTTGTTGAACTGGAACAAGTCTATCATCACAAAGTTTACTCAATGTTTTTTCCAACATTCTAATTGTTCTCATATCAATTATTCCTTCATTGAGTTTCTTCAATATTTCGTCTGACTTATCTTGTGAATCGAAATTGAGTAAATGTTCTTTGAATGTCCCATTTACAAGTACTTCAACCATCTGGTCTACAATATTCTTGAATTCATCAATTATTGCGTTATCACGTGACCGTATGACATCCTCATGTTCTTCCAATAGATTAAACGCAATATAATTTCCCCTAAACTCCTCGAGTAAATTTCCCAATTCGATAAACTTATTTTCAACAATATTCGGTTCAATCTTAAAATGGAAATTCCCAAATATTGCGACCGTTTTAACGCTATTCAAGATATGAATAAGGTCTTTTGTTTTTTTTATTGTCACTATTTTTTGTTCAGCATCCATAACTTGAAATGATTCAGGAATAATTGTTAAGAACAAGCCAAGCCCTTTGGGATTGTCACGCATCTCCTTTAAAATATCCGCACGCAAAAGGTCTAAATTAGTTAAAACACCTACCCTTGTTGTCTGTTTGATTTTATCAATAGCTTCAATGATTGCTTTTGAAGCGTTTGCAAGCATCTTTTTGTTTTCGGAATTTTCTTTCGATAACCTTGTTTGCTCATTTGAGCTTTTTGCTTGTTGACGTGTATAGACAAGACTAAAAAGGGAAAGAATTAGGGCAATCAAACTAAACAAGAGTGTAATTATGATTGTTGTGTCCATTTTCATTCTTTCTTTTGTTTTAATATCTTCCGTTCTATATGAGTTTCTGAGGGTATAAGATTTTAGTTTCCACCGAGTATTAAACTAAATTTTCATTGATGATAAGTCTTAAATCTGAATAGCGTAGAAATGAGCTAACTGGGAATTAGCAGTTTTCCACCACACACAAGATTAAATTTTAATCCCAAAACCCAAACCCACCAACTGACGACTGACCACTCAGGTGCGAAAAAACCAGCAATTTTCAAAAGTTCAGTCTCAATTCAAAAAAAGTAGCGCGCGATGACCCCACAAATGGGAAAAGGTAGAACTGACTTTATCATCATTATTACAATAGTACAATTAATTTAAGTAAGGACAGCACAGAGTCTCCTTAGGTGCGAATATGGGTAACACATACAAAGACAAGAAAGGCTACCCAAGATGGAGCGATAGCGGGAGATTAGTGCATAGGGATGTAGCAAGGAATATGTATGGTCCTTTAGGGAATAGTGTTGTTCACCACAAAGATGAAGACAAGAGCAATTTCAGAAAGAGCAATTTGACTAAAATGAGTAGAAGTGACCATTCTTCGCTTGAGGCTAAGAAGCGTAGACCGTTCTGATACGGTTTTTTGCCCCTCATAGATTAGTTGTTTAATTTGCCGGGGGTAAGTTTTCTATTGTTTTTTACCCCTCATAGTATTATTTTAATTAATTAACAGGGGTAAGTTTTACTATATTTCTTACTCCTCATACCATTACCTAACTATTATTATTCTTCACTTACCTACCATACCTAATGTTATCCCATTAACCTGCCGTAATTTTGTGTGTGTGTGGGATTAAATTTTAATCGTGTGTGTACACCACGACGACGCGAACCTGCCTGAAAGAGCGGTGGCTTGAGCAGACGGCAGGGCATACCCTTTTCAGCAGAAGGATAAACAGGCTAGAATCCGCAGCAGAGGCTAGAATCAAAGGTAAATTAGGACGCGTATATACTTAAGAGTAAAAGGATATACTCGCAAGCGTTACTTGTGGCGCACGCTAACAGTTATTTTGAGACAATAATAGAAATTCCAAGAATGAAGGTAGGCAAAAGGCAGACTTTTGAGACGTTGATTAATGAAGAGGCTCTCTTATTGGCTAAGTATTTGAGAAGTGAAAGGCGAGACTGGTCTCCAAGAATCCCAAGCCTTTAGCTTCGTAGCTTCGCTTAAGACCAAATCAACCCGACAATACATTCTTAAGTGAAAGCGCGCGCAACGAGATTCACTTGGATTTCTTGAATTGCTCACAGATTGAGCGAGAGGGATCGGTTTGCCAGAGCAATTGTATTCTCGTTTTACAACGTTTACATTGTATCATAGCACCCTCAAGTTTTTCATAGCCAAACTCAGAGTAGCTTTTCGGGTTGTCCGGTGAAATAAGATTCCCGCACTTGGGGCAATCAAATGAGTTAGCGTCTCTTGAAACAGGAGAAGCTTTGATCTTACCTCCCCTTCTTAGCTCGTCTATTACTATCACGAAATCCAATATGGGTTGTTTCATAACTCACGCCTCAATGGTAACATAGCAAAGAAGGTTATTTTGGTTTTCTGAACATGACTTTGCAGTAGCGCTAAATAGAATAGATTAGCCAGTGACTTTCTGAGATTATTAATAATTTAGAAATGTAAAATGGAAAACATTGAAGAAACACGCTCTTTTTAGATAATAATGGTGGGATTGGTTTTATGTAGTTATCATGGGCTAGGGCGTTCTCTCAAGAAGCGCTCGCTGACCGTTTGCTCTGCTTTGTTTCTTGCGTATTCTTCTTTTATGATAAACAAGAAGATGTTTTCGTTTTGTTTGCTCATTGTATTCCCCACTCATCCATTGTATTAAGATATAATAAGCGATATTCTGAATCGCGATATATTGTGAAAATGGAGGTAAACCCGACAACCAAAGCAACAGGTAAAGCAAATTAACTTGCAAACCAAGGTTTGGGTTCGGGGCGGCTCCACCACAGTTCGATTTTTGGTTGGGACTTGAACCCGTTTGGGTTTAAATCCCGGTGACCGCACTTTAATTCATGGTTCAAAGGTTGGGTCATCTTCGAGCGCATGGATTCCGAGTACAGACCAAGATGGTTGTGAATGCGAAGAAGCGGATTATTACCATTTTTGACCATTTTCGGAACAACCA
The DNA here is from genome assembly GCA_050012335.1 of Bathyarchaeia archaeon. GTDB lineage: Archaea > Thermoproteota > Bathyarchaeia > Bathyarchaeales > Bathycorpusculaceae > Bathycorpusculum. The sequence goes on along the minus strand of JBEKHJ010000015.1, from coordinate 11,679 downwards.
TGCGCGTCGTTACCGGTTCTGACAGCCAAATTCACCTTCGACAATGTTAAGGATTCAAAATCTGTATTCATAATTTTTTGCAGAAAGGCTCCAACCCTTTCAAGTAAACACTGGCAATTTGAGTTTTGTCAAAGATTTTGTACCTCATTACTTTATTCTTTGACAAGAAAGTTTTCGAAATTTGGATTTTATCTAGGGTGCAGCATTTTCATACTTGAGTAAAGTAGTTTTTTACAGATTTTGTTTTTTGCAGCCAAGGAAACTTGACTTAGATGCTAGAATCAACGTCATGTGCGCGATTTGTTTTTCTTCTACTCTAAGAAAGCAGTGGTTTTGAAGCATCGTCTTCACGTGTTCGAAGCTCGAAACCTCAGCGTTTTGGAATGTTTGTTGTTTCCATCTTTCTATGAAGTCTCCCAAACTCAGCGGATCACTGGGGTGGTTAAGAAGTAAGGTTGGCGTTAGGATTGCCAATCTGCCGTTTTCTTTAAGGACTCTGCACCACTCTTGCAAATCCTCCTCAAAGTTTTTCTTCTTTGGTATGCTAGTCAGGAACAAGAGGTCTAGGTAATTGTCTCTTAACGAAAGATTGTCATACCAGCCTTCAAGGACTGTAGTGTTTTCAAAGTTTGGCTTTAGATATAACGTGCTGGGTTTGACAATATACGCTTTTGATTTTGGTACAATTTGGAGAATGAATTCTAGTGTTTTCTCATTCATCGGCGAGGCATCTGTGGCAACATATGCAACATTGGAGTGTTCTTTCAGTTCGTCCGTGGCTAACTTAGCGATTGTGCAAAAAACGTTGCTTTCGGGTGACAGAGTCATGAGGTGCTCGATATATGCTGAGTAGACTGTATGTATCGCGCTTAGTATAACCTCGTTTAGGTCATTTTTTCCTTTTTTCCCAATCTTGTAGAGTCTTTTCTTGGGTCCTTTTCTGCTATTTTCCCAGTGAGCTTCCAGTAGGCCTTCTGCGAGCATTTTGTTCAGGGGTCCTATATAGATTTCCGATTTCCACTTTCATACCTTGCACTGCAAGTTTTCTATGAACTTCGTATCCGTGGAATTCTTCGGTTCTGAACATTTCCAATATTCTTAATCTGAGGTCTGAAGTTTTCATTTTAATACTCCTCCAGTAATCTGACGAATTGACGCCTTTGGTCACAGCTTATTTGTAACTTGATTTTTCTTATCGTTGAGTTGTTATGCATGATTCCATGTCATGGTTACCTTTTTGCATTTTTACTATGTAATGAAATCGTGTATGAAAGCTATATGTAATATGGAATATTCCTAAAACTGGAATATTGTTTTATATACATTAATATTGTTTTATATACATTCACAGAAAGACAGCTATTTACTGCAGTCATTTCTGGGAAGGGGAAGGCAGAGAGAAATGAAGAAAACAATAGAGAAGTTAGTAACAGGTTTACTTCTAGTAATACTTATTGCTCAAGTCTCGAGTATTTTGCATCGCGGTCAACACGCTATAAAGGAGAACTGGTTGATATGACGAGACTTAAATCTAGAGCAGCAGTAATCCTGCTCATATCCATTATGTGTTTTGCATCAATCATGGCTCTGATACAAGTTAGAGCGAATCCGCCTCCACTTGGAGGCTGGACAAAAACGTACGGATATGCTGGAACTGAGCAAGCTACTTCTGTAGCACCTGCCACTGACGGTAGCGGGTACGTGTTCGCTGGGGAAACAAATTCATCTGATGTGCCGCTTTGGGGCGAATTTCCGGGGGGCAACGGTGATTTCTGGCTAGAAAAAGTTGATACAGCTGGTAATGTAATCTGGGCTTGGAGATATGGAGGAGAGTTTTTCGACTTCGCGAGGTCCGTTATAGCAACTAGCGATGGCGGCTACGCGTTGGTCGGCAGTACGAATTTACTCGGTGTAGGCAACCGTGCTTGGCTTGTCAAAACAGATGCAGACGGAAATTACTTGTGGGATCAAGTGTTTGGGGAATCAGGTTATCTTTTTGATGCTTATGCTGTGGTGCAGACTTACGACGGTGGCTATGCTATTGCAGGCGTCAGAAGGGCTGCTACAAATCCGCCTGGTCCAAATGATTTTTGGTTTGTAAAAACCGATCCTGATGGCTTTGAACAATTTAGTCAATATTACGATTTTGGGGGCGAGGAGGTTGCAACTTCGTTGGTGCAGTGCAGTGATCGGGGCTTTGCGCTAGCGGGCTATTCTAACAGTTTTAGTGTTAGCAATGATGCTTTGCTTATTAGAATAAATGCATTTGGCGACATGATGTGGAGCAATCATTATGGCGGGGGAAGCCCAGACCAGGTGAACTCAATTGTGCGTACCGCGGACGGTGGCTTCGCAATGGCTGGCAGTACTTCTTCTTATGGTGGGGGTGATGCTTGGCTCATAAAGGTCGACAATAATGGTGATCCTGAATTGGATCCAGCGTCGACGCACTACGGTAATCCAGCCAGTTTTGAATATGCGTCCTCCATTGTTGTAGCAAGAGACGGTGGTTTTGCATTAGCCTGTAGCAGTGGAGGCTTGCCTTATATACTGAAGATATCGGCGGATGGCACAGCTGAGTGGACCCAAAACTTCCCAGTCACCGGTTCGGACACTGCAAACGCTATAGCGCAGACCGGTGATGGCAGTTATATAATGGCTGGCAGGGCGGGGACGACAGCTTCCGATGCTTTCTTGGTTAAGACAGAGCCGGAAAGCTATACGCCGATAGAATATTCAATCACACAGGGAACGACCATTTCAAACTTTCCAGTGGAGCTAGTTCAAGGAGATGTCCCTGCAGAGACATTCTACAATTACATTCCATACAGCATTGAAACAACTACGCACCTTACAATTGTTCCCGACACAATTGGCGTAGGCCAAACCCTTCAAGGTTTGATACAGGTTGAGCCAGCTCCCCCTGAAGGCCAGGCTTTCCACGGTTTGAGAGTGCAAGTATGGGGACCCAACGAAACTTATCAAACACTTGGTCCCTACACAACTACGGTCGGTGCATACGCATCTGTATCTTTCAATTTCCAGCCTACCCAAACTGGCTATTATTATTTCTACGTCTCATATCCTGGTGAGTCATATGCAAACGGCACAACTTATTCAGGATACGAAAATTGGATGGAACCCGTTACAATTTTATCTCAATATGATCCCGTTACCCTTCCGTCTCCTCCGGAAGCCAATCCCTTACCCCCACCCGTGCTTGAAGGTGGCAGCGGTCATCTTCCAGTTCCGTTCAGCCTTTTTCCCTCGAGCAGCTTAATGTATCTTTATGAGGACCCGGCAGGGCAAATAAGCCTCATCATGCAACACGGCGCAGACAGTGAATCAAGCCCAGCGGCAACGGTGGAATTTGACATAACTGGGCTTCCGTTCAATTCGCACGTCGGGGATTACTGGCTCGTAAAAGATGACCCCGGCGAGGTTAACCTTGGCGCAGGCAATCATGAATTGACAGCGCTCTGGAACAAAGAGGCTTACGGTACGGATGGCGGCGTAATCAGTGGATTGGCTGGTGCATGGGACATCACTGTGAACCCCATCCAGATGACTGGACTCAGCGATTGGCAATTTATAATTGGGCCGCAAAGTGACGGATTAGATTATGTGGCGCTTGATCAATCTCAGCCTATTACCATAAGCGCACATTATCAGGCCACTTCGGGGGGCATTGCTGTCCAGAACATAGTTGAGGGCGTGCCTCCAGACTCGCCTTGGAGTTACACAATCAACGACACATTAGGCAACATAGTGCAGAGTTTCACTCTCCCTGCTGGTGGAAGTACTTCATTTCCCTCCTTAGGCGCAGGCAACTATTTGGTTGCCGAAACTACCAAGTTTGGCTACACCACAAGCATGACAATTAACGGCGCCGTCGTCGACAACTCTCAAGCAACCGTCTACTTAGCGCCGGGTGATGTTGCGTCCGTAAGTTTCATTAACTCCGCTATGCCTGCCTTTGCGACTCAGTATCTCGGTCAAGCTCCCCCAAGTGACCTGAACGTCCAACTCCCCGCGCTCAAACCCATTCCTGTTCAGTCAGCTTGGTCAGTCGACATCAGCGGCAACACAATACCCGACCTTGTACTTGGAAAACCCATGGCGGTACTCGTCAACTTAGCCGGCGTCTCTCTACAATCAACAGACCAAGTCACAGTCTCCGTAGCCTTCGAAGGAACAACTTACCCCAAAACCTTCAATGCAGTTGACTTAGGCATCGGCGCCATCGTGGGCTTCTCACCAATCGTGCCAGGCAGCACTGGAACCAAGTACATTACAGGCAGTTACCAGATTAATTCTGGGACCCCAATAGCCCTGACTCCGACAAGCGTGACCGTAAAAACCACAAACAGCCTATCCCTCTACTTCGCCTACCTGTCGGCGCCATCCAAATACGGCTCCGAGGATCAAGCAGCCTTCGACATGATGGCGCAGAACAGCGTCGCATTCCTAAATGCAACATACCCCATCAAAAACGCCACAGTCAACATAGTCTACAGCGGCAAAAGCATCACCGGAAGCACGAAATCTGGGACAACAGCCATGCAAGCAGACGCCGTAGCCGTAGCCGCCAAAGCCAAATCCGTTATGGGTACGGGTGCTGTAGGCGTTGCGATCGGACCCAACAACACTGGGCTCAGTGACTACTTCGCCTCTTTGGGAAAAGCGGGCGCGGCAGGCGTCAGTTTTGGTCCAAGCACAAAAGGAGTAGTAGTCTTAGACGGCTACTACACCGCCGCAGCCCATGAAGTGGCACACACCTACGGTCTGTACTGGGGAGTGCCGGAACAGTATCAAACAAATCCACCTAACGGAAAGACGGCAAGCGGAGTCTGGCCTACCAACGGTCAATGGAGAACAGGCTACTCGTTCATGGGGACCGCACCTTACAGGACACTTGGCTTCAGCTGGGTAGACGATGCCGCTACGTACCGCTATCTGTTTAATCACACAGCAACAAACGTAGCTGACCCTGAAATAGTTGTAGTCAGTGGCTTAATCTACAAGACGACTGGTGAGGTTGATTTCGTCTCGGGCGTTCCATGGTATCATTTTAACCAGGGAACAGCAGATACAGTGCCAGCTGGAGATTACGCTCTCAAATTCTTGGACGCAAGCGGCAACACGCTAAAAATAACCAGCTTTGAAGCCGATTTCTTCATGCAAATCGACCCTGGAACCAGCGTTGGCGCGGATCAAGTAGACACCAGCACTTACGGTATGGTACCCCTTGATGCTGCGTCGTTCGTTTTCGCAGCCGAATATCCAACCGGAACCGCTACAATTCAAGTGATAGACGTAACCAAGCCGGAAACCCCTTTAAAAGTGGTTACAGCGGATGAGTTAGTCCAAGTTGGCAACAGCGTGACTTTCACAGAAAATGGATTACCAACCGGAAAATCTTGGAGCGTAACATTTGGCGGTCTAACACAGTCTTCAACAACTAATACCATAACATTCACGGGCGTATCAACTGGAAGTTACTCATGGAATGCCTCAACTCCAATATCAGGAGGTACAGGAATCAGATACGTTACCTCGCTTTCATCCGGAACAATGAATGTACCTACTCAGGCATCTCAGAACGTAGCATATACTACCCAGTACCAAGTATCTTTTTGCGTTAGCCCCTTAAACGCGGGAACTGTTAGCCCCAGCAAGACCGCTTACTACGACAAAGGTTCTAAGGTCTCAATTTCTGCTACATCCTCAAGAGGCGATAAGTGTGATCATGGCGGTGATCATGGCCATTCTGCATATACATTCTGGAATTGGACTTCAAGCAACCCTTCCATAAGCTTCGCGAGCAGTACCTCGGCATCTACAACTGCAACCATTAACGGACCTGGAACAATTACAGCAAACTTCGCATATTCAGTTAGCGACAATGACGATGTTGAACTGACTGGAAGCAACAACGTGATAATTATCAACGGCGGCAACCACATCATTGATTGCAGGCATGCAACATCTACAACTGTCTTGAAGGTTGGTAGTGGCAACAACGTTATCTATCTTGGAGGCGGCGATAACATCGTCAAAGAAACGGCAGGCGGCAATGACAAAATAACCACAGGCAACGGCAATAACGACATCAACATAATTGCAAATGGCAACTACCAAATAACCACCGGCAGCGGAAACGACAAAATCCAAATCACAGGAAACGGCAACAGCATCATTAAAGCAGGAGACGGCAACAACATCGTCACAATCTCAGGTAACGGCAATAACCAGATAACAACTGGAAACGGTAAGGATGTGGTGGTTGCTGGAAACGGTAACAATAACATTCAAACTGGAGCTGGAGACGATAACATCACAGTCGGCACGGGCAACAACTACATTGACGGCGGAGCCGGATACGACGTTTGTGTACACGGAAACGGTCACAACACAATAGTGAACTGCGAGAAAAAGTGAAAAACGCAACAATAATCAGAAACACAGGCAACCAAGACAAAAAGGGGGTGAAAAACAAAAATGAAAAGAAGTTTCGTCTTAACAGGAGCCTTTGCACTACTATTAGTGATGTTAGCGTCCGTTGGCTTCGCGGCAGCTTGCCAAGTACGACCCCCGCCAGCACCCCATGTACCAATTGAATACTATCCGACCTTGGAGATTAAAAATAACGGAATGATTTGGTACTTCCAGACAATGGATGATACGTACGGAGCATTCAATGGCATGAAAGTAATCAAGAGTTCGATTGTAGCTTATTGCTGGGACAACGTTGGTAACTATTACTACCTTGACCCCGTTGCGATTGTGACGACCAAAAATTGGGTCATGCTCGTCTTCTCTCATAGAGCCCTCCCAAATGTTGAAATTGCCGGATCCACCGTGACAGGAGAATTAACTAACGGTGACACGTTCTTAGCTTCGGGTCCAGGCTGGACTTACGGTCATACTTAGGCAGCAAAGAGCAATCTTTGCCTCTCCCCACTTCCTTTCTAAGCAATAGTTACTGAAAAAATTTTATTTAAGGAGCCGCCTCAATATAACTATATCGGGGAAACTCAAAACTACACGGCATCAGGAATGCTTATGGGCGCAATTCAAGCAGAAACAGAATCCAGATGGCTCGAAGCAGCTAAATCCCATGAGCAAGAACTGAACTCCCAAACAAGCAAAGCCTCAGCAGCGAAGTCTTGGGAAAAAATAGGTTTCTGCTACAATCTAGCCTCCAGACAGGCGGACAGCGCTGAGGAATTCAAGAAACTCAGACAACTCGCCGTCGAAGCTTACGAAACGGCAGCCAGACTTTTCAGCAAAGAACTCACTCCGGAAACGGAGGGAAAAAGCGAGATGTGCCTCGCGCTATCCGAGTATGCTCGGTCTTGGCTAGCATCCAACTCCTCCGAGAAAAAGGAAGCACTTGACAGATGCCGTGCGCTTGGGCAAGGCGCTTCAGCGGTCTTCAAAAAATCAGGAGACAAGCTGAACTGTGCCAAAACCTGCATAATCTTGTCGCAGTGCCTCTACGACTTTGTGGTCATCACGTCAGAAGGAGAAGAAAAAATAAGAGTTGTCAAAGAGGGACTGGAAAGCGCATCAGAGGCAATCTCAGTTCTGTCTAATCTCGACGAGAAAGATGAGCTAGTCAACGCCTTTTCCGTCGCCAGTCTTCTCAGTTGGCACTTCGCGAACCTTAGCGAAAAAGAAGAAGAGAGAAAAGAATCTGCCAAACGATGCTTAGATTACGCTGAAAACGCGGTTGTTCTCTCGAAGCACACTGCTAACACTTATTCCAGCAGCATGTCAATGTGGGCGAAAGCACTGTCAACTTTTTACTTCGGAGAAAAACTTGAGGATTCCTTGGAATACACAAAAGAAATGTATCAGAAAGTATCCATCACTGGAGATAATTATTTTAAAGGTATAGCCTGCTATCTAGTCGCTTACATTAATAATTGGAGGGTTTTTAATGAGGAAGACACAGATAAGACAAGACAGATATGCAACGAGATCATCGAGTATTCCGAAGCAGCCATTCGGCATTTTCAATCGGTATGCCAAATTTCCAACATAGCAGAAGCATATTTATTTTATGTAGAAGCCTACTCTTCTCTTTCAAAAGAACCCTCAGTCAACCAAGCGGAAAAACTAAACTTTTCCAAGCAAGCAGTGAGAAACGGAGAAAAAGGGCTAGAGTACGCTGTTCGTTCAGGTTCCGTCGATGCGATATTTGACGCCCTGCACGCTTTAAGCAAAGCGTATCATTATAACGCAAAACTCGAAACAGAAAAAAACGAAAAAATTCAACTACTAAGAAAGGCTTTAACCAATAGGAAAGAATGCGACAAAATTGCCGAACAGTCGTTTGCAAACAACTTTTGGTTAATAGGCAACGGCTTAGTTTATGCCGCACAAATCGAAGCAGATTTGGCTGGACTAGAAGAAAACGAGAATACCAAGACCGCCCTTCTAAAAGACGCTCTCCACGACATAGAAAGCGGGGTATCCTACAGCAACAAATGGCTCACAACATGTTTTGTCCCATCACTTGTAGCGGTTGCAGCAAACTACGAAAACACATTAGGGGGAATGCTAACCGAACGCTACCTGCAAACTCACGAGAAAGAGAGCCTAACCAAAGCCAACAAAGCTTACACTGACGCAGCTGGCAAGTATAAAGAAGTGGGTTTGCCAAGCCGCGTTGCTGAATCCTACTGGAAAATCGCGAGTAACTTTGATGTCAGTAGCGATTACCAAGAAGCCGCAGAAAACTTCGAAAATGCCTTCGCCGGCTACAAGGCAGCCGCCACAAAAATTCACGAGTTCAACGATTTCTTCCTCGACTATGCATCCTACATGAAGGCTTGGAGCGAAATTGAAATGGCCAAGCGCGCACATAACGATGAGAAATACGAAACTGCCATGAATCACTACGAAAAATCCTCTCAACTGCTCAGACAATCTAAATCTTGGATGTACCTATCCCAAAACTTCTACGCATGGTCACTCCTAGAACAAGCAGAAGACCTGAGCAGAAAAGAAAACAGCAAAGAATCAATCGAAGCCTTCCAAGAAGCAATAAAATTCCTGCAAGAATCAAAACGAATTCTCAGCCTCAAACTGGAAGGAATAGAAAAGAAAGACGAAAAAGACTTGGTTGAAAGACTAATCGAAGTAACAGACACAAGAAACGAATACAGTTGTGGAAGAATCGCCATCGAAGAAGCCAAAGACCTAGACAAACAAGGCGACCACATCGCAAGCTCTGAGAAATACAACAAGGCAGCCACCATTTTCCAAAAAATATCAATAGTTGAAACTGGAGAAGCCGCAAAAGAAGCCAAACCCCTAGTTTATCTCTGCCAAGCATGGCAAAAAATGACCATGGCCGAAGCAACAAGCAACCCCACAATGTACAAAGAAGCAGCAGAACTATTCAGCCAAGCGAATCAACACTCATCCAAAGAATCCGCAAGCCTAATGGCGCTAGGACACAGCAGCTTTTGTAAAGCACTGGAAGCCGGAACAGAATTTGAAACCACCCAAACCATGGAAACGTACGAGAAAGCCACAAGACACATGGATGCCGCCGCAAACTACTACCTCAAAGCGGGATTCGAGACAACCTCAGACTATGCCAAGGCAACACAGCGCCTCTTCGACGCGTATGTTTTCATGGAAAGTGCAAAGCGTGATCGAGACCCTGCAAAACAGGCGCGGTTTTATTCAATGGCAGAAAAAGTGTTGGAAGTCGCAGCTGAATATTTCATTAAGGCAGGATATCATGACAAAACCGATCAGGTTCAGCGGTTTCTAAGGAAAGTCAAAGAGAAAAGAGAGTTGACTTTGTCATTGGGCGAAATCTTTCAAGCTCCCGCTATCACCACTTCAACCGCGACCTTTTCAACAATAAGCTCCAGCGAGAAAGCAGTAGGCTTAGAAAGATTCGAGAGCGCAGACATACAGGCCAAGCTCGTTCAACACGAAACCGACATCAAAGTCGGAGACACCGTAACAATTGAAATCCAAATCGTTAACGTCGGAAAAGAACCCGCTTCGCTTACCAAGATTGAGAACGTTATTCCAGCGGGATTTCAGTTGGTGGACAAACCTGACTACTGCAAATTGGAGAATGCCCACATCAATATTAACGGAAAGAGACTTAACCCTTTGAAGACTGAAGAAATAAAAATTGCTTTAAGACCGTTCAAGCAAGGTTCAATTGAGGTTAAACCCCGTATTGTATGCATTGACTGGGCTGGGCAGCAGATAATTTGCAGTCCGGAACCTTTGGCATACAATATTTCAGGCGCTGCTCTTCCAGGTCGCATCTCCACAGGATTTGCAGACTTGGATAATCTGCTGTTTGGCGGATTACCAGAGAACTATGCAGTCATACTGACTTCGCCATCATGTAATGAAAGAGAACAACTAATCAAGAGATTTCTTGATGTAGGTACAAAGAACGGTCAAACGACTTATTACATTGCCTCGGAGGTAGGGGATGTTGCAGATTTGGCAAAGGGTTTCCAATCGAATTTCAATCTTTTTGTCTGTAATCCTCGCTCAGAAGGGATGATCGAGAGCCTGCCCAATGTGTTTAAGCTTAAAGGAGTGGACTGTGTAACAGACCTCGACATAGCGCTTGTAAAGTCATTTCGCAACATGCCGGCTTCTCAGACAGGACCTAAGAGATTTTGCATAACAATAATATCAGATGTATTGCTGCAGCATCACGCAGTCATAACTCGGAAGTGGCTAAGCGGGCTCATTCCAGACCTAAAGTCAAAAGGTTTCACTACCTTAGCGGTGATCAACCCCGAAATGCATCCTCCCGAAGAAGTTCAAGCTATACTTGGGCTATTCGATGGAGAGATCAGAATCTCTGAAAAGGAAACAGAAAAGGGTTTGGAGAAGGTTCTGCGAATTAGAAAACTTTACAATCAACGGTATCTGGAAAACGAAATAGCACTCACAAGAGAAAAACTGGAGTGCTAAGCAGTTATGGCAAAAATTTTTCTGCTGCAGCTACTTTTAATGGGTGAAATGGAAAAGTACTGCAAATTGATTTTTTTCAGGTTAACCTTTCTCTAAAGAGAGTCATAGTTGGGTAGATTTCGATTCCAGTTTTGTCTATCGTGTAGGGCACAAGGTTGTTGTTGATGCTGACGCCTCTCATTTTTTCCACTTGAAGTCCTCTTGTTGTGGTGCCGCCTGCGCGCTAAGTTGAAGTAAAAAGCTTCGGTGCGGCATTTTTTTGGTTGGTCGCAAACGCTCAGTTAAACAGGTTCAAAAAGTCCAGTTCAACGGTTCAATGGAGATTTTGAACTTAATGTGTTACCGCAGCCGTTGCCTTAGGCAGCTTGGACTTTTTTGGAGTTTTGGTTGCCGATGGGGTTGCTGTTGAAGCTGCAAGAGTGGCTAATGTTACCAAAAGCGATGTTAAGTATTGGAAAAAACGCTTTGTTAAGGCTGGCGCATTGGTGCTTAGGGTGTCACAAGACCCTGATACATTCTGAAACGTGATTTTATCCAGGGGAGGCTTTATGATTATAAGCGTGTGAAAACAAATAGTATTGGGGAAACAGTTTGCAGTTTCAACGAATTGCTATTTACCTTCCACTTTTGGGATTAATTGTTTTGATCTTTGCTCTTTACTCGCCTCAGATTTTTGCTATGTATATTCCTGTTTTGTCCCAATTG
>JBEKHJ010000014.1:0-23775 GCA_050012335.1 Bathyarchaeia archaeon | reverse complement strand
TCGCATGAGTAATATAACCAGTGTGTCCGGTCATCAGTGTTTGAGGTCTGGTTTTTCCTCGTTCGACTTGCATTGCTCGCATCAGACACTCGACTGTTTCTATGAATACGAAACTGTTTTCTTTTAGGGCTTCTGTTGTTTTTACGACTTGGTCGATGGTTGGGCTGAACGAGACTATTATTCCAGAAGGCTTTAGGGCTTCGTAAGCGTGTGGAACCACGAGCCATGGAGTTGCCAAATCCAAAATTACCGCATCCACATCTCTCTCTTCAATGCCCAAGGTCACGTCTCCGCTTTTCATTTCAACGTAATCGATGAGTTTAGAGCGTTGCAGGTTTTTGGCGGCGTTTTTTTGGAATTCACTGCGCAACTCGTAAGTGTAAACTTTGCCCGTTGGTCCAACGTAGTGTGCGAGGGTCGTGGTTAATGCGCCTGTTCCTGTGCCTGCTTCTACAACTCGGCTTCCTGGTCCGATTCCGCTGAACATGACGATTAATGCTGCGTCTTTCGGGTAGGTGATTTGCGTGTTGCGTGAGGATTTCATGATGTAATCTGTTAATGCGGGCTTAAGTGTGGTAAAATAGATGCCAAGGCTGCTTTTGATGGATTCACCGTACTCTTTCCCGATTAACTCATCAAGCTTTAGGTAGCCTTTATGCGTATGGAAGGCTTTTCCAGCTTCGATTTTTATCATGTAGGTTCTGCGTGAATCCAAGTAAATAAGCACGTAGTCTCCTTCGCTTATTTTCTCGTTAACCAACTGTTGTTCCTCGTCGAAGTGAAAATGCAGGTTGTATCATTTAAGCTTTGAACTCATGCTTGGACCACTCCATAGGGCCAGATATTGGAGAAGGGCGAAGTCTTGCTTGATTCACGTGGAAGAGGAAGCTTTCAGCGTGCATAGGGTAGGAGGCTAGTTTTTAGCTAGTGAAAATAGGTCTAAAAAGTAGGTATGTAGGCGCAATATTGCATGAAAATTGCTTCAAAATTGCCGTTATCCCTGCTTTAAGTTAGGCACCGCTGATTCTGCGCGTTGACATGCAGCCGACAAGGCGAAAACTGGTTAAAGATTTATTTATTGTTAGCTCTTTGTTTTGTTCTCGAATTCTGCGACCATTCGTTTAACTTTCTTTTCTAATTGCCGCTCATACACATGTTCCGGTATCGGCGGCGACAGGGTCTTTTTCTTATGCAAATCAGCTGGCGGCACAATGCGTCTTTCGCCTGTTTTAACCGTGACTCTTTCGCCGTCAACGTTATCGTCAAAATCTTCCAGCGCTTCCACAATCCAGTAACCGTCACTTTCAGTTACAACCTTAACCTTGTACAATCCCTTGTAATACAAAAATTCGCTCATAATAACCACAAGATAGTATTTCTTTTAAGGGTAAATAAACACTCTCGCTTGGACGATTACAGCTGGTATTCTTTGCATTTTTCTACAAGCCACACTTGGCTGCCAGCGTTACCCATAAACTTCTTGAATAATTCAGCGTTTTCGGTGTGGATTGGGAAAATCTGTTTGGCATTTATCCTTCTGAGCGCTGCCTTCAACTGCAATGGCATCATGTGCCCTGAGACATGTACGTGGTATTGCGGCAAACCGTAGTGGCTGAGCCAATTAACTAAGCGTTCGTAATCAATCTCCATCTCCTCATTGAAGGGTTCAGAAGCCGATAGAACATAGCAGCTGCCGGCTGCTGGCTGAATGGAAATGAGCTCTTCAAAATCATAGAAGCTGACCGCTAAAACCACTTTGCACTGTTGCTTCGAAACTTCGAACACGTCGAAAATCTTGTTTTCTCCATCAAAGCGTTCAATCAACTGTTTTTCCCATTTGTCATAGCGCTTCTTCGACTTTCGAAAAATCAATATCCCCTCATCATCCAGCGCTGGAACCTGCAAGTGCTTGTCATTCCGAAGTGCATCCAGCAGGTAAGCTTGCTTTAGTGAAACAGCAAGGCATCGGTGGTTTTTCTTGGCCATTCGGTAAAAAGAGTTCATGCGGTCAATATCTGAATAGCCAAATTCAGCAAGCATTATGCCATCAACTTGTGAGGCAATTTTGTCCAGTTTCGCTTCAACTTCCACTTCGTTGGAAACTGTTGCGCCAGTCATGTTGGTGGCTTCAGTCACAATCGCCACAGGCTCAGCTTCCTTGGCTTTTTCCACAAATTCATGCGTCATCTCGGGCTTGGCGCCGTGGTCTCGAAAGTCGCCCGTGTAAACAACAGAGCCATTTGAGGTGTGAATGATAAAGCCGTAGGCGCCTGGAATTGAATGGTCAACATGAAACGGCTCAACAACTAAATTGTCAACCTGAATTTTTTGGCCTGTTCTGAAGACATTGAAGTTGATGTCTGCAACATTGAATTCCAAGTCAGCACGCCGAATGTCACTTAGGGTCTTCAGAATGGTTTGTGTTGTTTCGCCGCAGTACACGGGGATTTCCCGTTTAATAAATGACAAATAAGCCGAATGATCCAAATGTCCGTGTGAAAGGAACACGGCGTTTGTTTCAGGCGGGCTTTGGTCAAACTTGTATATCCCGCTTATTTGTGGGAGGATTCCGAGTTCTTGGAGGCTTTTCTCGTTTTTAGGCGAAAGGAAAGGTGGCGAGTAATACTGTTTTTTAGCGGTGAAAGACATGCCGAAATCAAAGAAAACCCGCGTATCTCGGTCTTGGAGGAGGATTTTGTTTCCGCCTATCTCGTTAACTCCGCCATAGAAGGTTAAGGTTGTCTGATTCTTTACCATACGCTTCACTTCGGAGTTTCTGTGTTTCTGCAGACGTTTGAAATAACCGAAATAATGGACCACATTGTGAAAATGCCGAAAACTCGCGTGTACTTAGGAGTGCCGGCTTTTTTGATTACATTGACGTCTCCGCCGGCTTTTAAGTAGCCATTTATGAACGCTTTTGCAATCGATTCAGCTTTACTATTGCCATAAAACGGTTGAATATAATGCCCTGAATAATACAGGAACACGGCTACATCCCAGGCTTTGTCGCCGTTGGCGTCTTGAGCGGCTTGCTCGAAGTCAATCATGTAAATAGTTCCATCCTGTTTAACCAGCATGTTTTCGGGTTTTGTATCCCCCAAAACAATATTGTGAGAGTGAACTTGAGCCATTATTTCCCCGGCCTTGCCCAATTGTGCTAGTTCTGCTTCAATGGTGTCCTGTGGTGTAGCTGTGGCTATTCGTTTAATGGCTTGGGTGAGGTTTTCTCCCTCAATGTACTCCATGAAAATTAAACGTTCAGCGTTGCTTACATGCAAAATCTTCGGTACGTTAAACCCTTCACTGCGCAAAAACTCGCTAATGGCACATTCCTTTGCAAGTCTAGCTTGACCTGAAACAGCAAAGGACCTTGCACCTAAAGACCACAAAGTTAATGGAAACCATTTGAATCCAGACCAGTCTTTAAAGCGTTTAGCTAACACCTTCGTTTCACCGCCTTTCGCATGAGCATTGATCACGTATACGTCGTTCAGCATTCCACCGACTGGTTCAACTTTAATATCTTCTACACTTTGACCGTTTAAAAGCATTTTTTGAGCAAAACCCTTAATGTCAATTTTATCTGCTAACGAAACCAAACCGGCTGAAGTTGGAAAGAAAACGTATTTTTGGGGATCAATAAACAGGTAGCTCGGGTCTGGCTGTTTTCTCCAATTAATCTTTTGCGTTTTTAGAAAGGCTTCGGTATTCTGTGAAACAATATTCATTAGCTGAGGGAAAACCCCAAAGAACGACGTGAAGATCGTCCGTGGCGCATTTTTTGACAGGTTAATAATTTTGATTCTTGGGTCTTGGCATCGGGCAATAAACTTCTTTGAGATCATTACGTAACCATTTAAAAAGTTAATTTTTTCCTCCGCTTCAAGCTGCCTCAAAGCTTCATTGTAACTGCCAAGGGATTCGGTTTCATTTGATGTGAGTCCATTCACTAAGTCTGAGAGGGCATAGGCAAGCAAAGGGAAAACTCGGATACGATTCAAAAGCACCTCGTACATGAAGTATTGCGGCTTAATTTGAATTCGATGAGCAAGCTCTGGGAAACTTAACGTCAAATTCTCAAGTAATTCAAGAATCAAACGTTTCTTCAACGTTACCTCTTTTTCATGCAAGTAATCGTTGCCGTAAAGGGCTGAGTGAGGAAAAACAAGTTTACTTGCAATGGCTTCTCCTAGAAAGCCTCTTTCGATGTCTCGTTCGAAAATCCACTGGTCAACAGCAAAAACAAAAACGGTTCTTTCATTTACTGTTTTTAGGTAACTCATTACTCTAGGTTGAAAATCATGGATTACAAGCATTATATCTATTAATGTTTTCTCGTTAGCTGTTCTCATTGAATATTTGTCAACATGAGCTATAGCGGTGATGTTTGCGGAGCCAGCGACATGTCTACAAAACTCGAAGATTTGATTATTCAATTCGCTGTTTGCGCTGCTGCTAATTTGTTTCAATTGGTCACCTATAGTTTGACCAATATAGAATTAGCATGTTGATATATTTAAAACACATTTGTTAACAAAATGAAAAAGTAACTTTTTAACTGAACACTACAACCCAGCTTAAAGGCTACTTTCTGCCGGAAAGCGCATTAAGTTTTTTGATTTAGCGCATTTCAAATGCTAAGCGGTTAGTTGGGTCGCTTCTTCCTTTCTTGGCCATCATGCTTACTGTCGACTGGGTTGGTGATTCAACGGTCATTCCTGCGTTTGTTTGGATTGATATTTTTCGGCATATCAGGTTTAGGGATTCTTCAGTGAAGTTCAGCATGCTTTGTCCATTGCTTGTTAGGCTGTAAATTTTTCTCGGTCTTTCGTTGCTCATGTTCCATTCGCTTTTTACATAGCCTTTCTTTTCAAGTGTGCCTAGCAATGGGTAGATGGTGCTTGGGCCGAAGTATACGCCGAAGTTTTTGCGGATTTTGGTTATTATTTGGTATCCGTGCATTGGTTGGGCGTTTAGGAATTGTAGTATTATTAGGTCTAGTAAGCCTTTCATTAGTTTGGTTGAAACTTCTTTTTGTGAGTTTATTGCTCTTAACATTTTTTTTATTCCTTCTTTGTGTATTTTTGTTGTACAGTTTTTCTGTTCTACTTGTATACAATATGTCCTCTTTCGGACATATCTTGAGTATTCACTTACCATATACCCTGATATAAAGCTTCATACATAACCAAAGCATACAAAAACATAACACCGCAATACAACTCAACACAAAATTAACATAAGCTAATAAATCAAAACATCAACAATTCACAAACAACAACCAACAGGAAAAAAACCATGTCTGAAACCTACAAAAAAGAAATTGTACAACACATAATCAGAAACCTACTAGACATCCAACTATTACGAATAGTGCAAGTCCAACCAACATGGGGATACAAAATCAAAAAACAAGTAGAAGCAGATTTTAACGTAAAACTAAGACATGGCGCACTCTACCCCGCGCTAAACTCTCTTGAACAAAAAGGTTTCCTTGAAAGTAAAAAACAAAAAAAAGACGGACGAGCAAGGAAAGTGTACACTATAACAGAAAATGGCAAAGCTTACCTGCAAACCTACTACAGCGTACTGCAGGGCCAACTTGAGAGCGAAACATAAAAACCAATTAAGCCCAAATTCCTCTTTTAACTTTCATTAGCTAATCCTCCAAAATATTGAATTTTGATACATACTTTAACATAGCCAATGAACAAGCATGAAAAAGCTTTTATTCTAAGTAAGATGACAAAAAATTAGGGGAAAAAACGAGTGACTCTTGATTCAAGCAAAGCCTTAGGCGGCATAGGCGCAATACTGCTATTCATCGGTGCTATAACATTTTTTGTTGAGCCATTCTTGGCAATACTGGGGCTTATAGGCATAATACTTGTTCTGGTCGCATTGCACGATTTAGCTAACAATTACAAAGAAGGCGGCATATTCAAGAATGCACTTTTCAGTTTCATAGCGGGAATAGTGGGATTAGTAGTCACTGGAATAACAGTCGTTTACCTGTTTTTTTACACAACAATCCTAACGGATTTCCTTCACGTTATCTATCCAACGTGGAATGGCGACTTATCAACGCTTACAGGGTTAACACCGGACACTTCAAACATTACTACAAGTAACTCCGCACCTCTCTTAGAAGCATTCTTTTTAGCACTAGCGGTCCTGTGGATTTTTAGCATAATCACAGCTTTCTTCGCTAGACGATCACTAAAAGTGCTATCTGCAAAAGCGAGTGTAGGCTTATTCTCAACTGCAGCTCTACTGCTCCTCATAGGCGGATTTCTAACAATAGTTTTCATAGGCTTCATTCTAATGTTGATCGCTGTACTGTTGATTGCGATTGCCTTTTTCCAGATAAAACCGCAGCCAGAACAACCTGTAGCAACAGTGGTTCCTTCACCATCAATGCCGACTCCGGTCTAAAAGCCAACAAACATTTCCATTTTTTTATTTCTATTTTTAAAGCAAAGCGTTTATTTCATTCGGGATGATAGGTAATTTTGGGGGATGATGTCGCCGTCCCAGTCTGATCGGGAAAGATGAAGAATTCGAGATTTAGACAGACCCCAAATAATTTTAAAAATTCAGAAGCCATTAGAAAACAGTTTAACCTAGATTTTAAAAAATCGCTTTTTTGATGTTTCAAACGGCGTTTTTTATATCGTCAGGGTGGCTTTTTTATGCTATGCGTATGTATACTATAAACCCCTTTAAACACGGTATAAACACATTTACGGAATGCATGGACAATAAGTGTTAATTTATAAGACAAATCATAGGATGTGGTATTAGAGGGAAAGCGATGAGTTGGGAAGAGGTAAGCTCAATTTCGACGGCGCTCTCAGCACCTTTTGTTGTGATTTCTGTTTTACTTGTTTTCTACCAACTTCGTGAGATGAAAAAAACTAATCAGGTAGGAGCGTTTTCGTTTATAGTCAACCTTCTACAAGACGAAAAAGCTCGCAAAGCTCGGGGAGCATTAATGAAAATATCCGAAAAGGACTTTTCCAAATGGACATCAGACGAAGTGAAAAATGCGGAGATTGCCTGTAGCAGATACGATACAGTTGGGATAATGCTCAAGCAGGCAGGCATAGACTTTGGCATGGTTACTGACCAGTGGCGAGATTCTATTATGAAGAGCTGGGAAAATGCCAAGCCAATGCTGGATAGCTACAGAAAGAGTAGGGGAAATGATTTCTGGGACGAATTTGACTTGCTTTATAAAAAAGCCAAAAATACTAGACATCTCTAACTGAAGATTTCTCGAAATTGTTTTTTTGTGTGATATGTGATATACGTGGTGATAGCTACGTGTGCGAGATATTGCTACGTGCGGGAAGGAGAGAGAAAGAGACCGAGTGAGTGAGAATTAAAACGGAAGAATAAAAGTAAGTTTGGGTTTGGGCTTAAAATTTAAGTACTTATAACCTAAGAAAGATTGACTGGTATGAACCGAGAGAATTGATTAGGATTATAAGAGGTGAATTATGTGTATTCGTCTGAAGGGCAAATCATTGGATTAATGAAATACAAGAGAAAAGTGCAAGCCATAGAGAACATTTTGCCAAAGCTGTGTCCGAATTGTAGAAAACTTGTTGAAGATGCATTAAGTCACAAGTAGAATTAAGCCAATTCTGGAAGACCTAAAAATTCTTAAAACAATTCTGACTAATGCCTTAGTATGAAGACGTTCTAATGTGCGATGAAAAAGATAGTCTGAGCAAGAAGCTGACAGAGAAACATCTGGAACTTGAAGAGAAAATGGAGACTTTAGATGAAAGTTTGAAAATATGGACAGATGCTATAACGGAATTATCTGAAATTGAAGATGCATTCAAGACGAATGAAAAAACAGAAATGAAGGGAAAAACGATTTTAGATGTTGGAACGGATTCTGTCAAACTTCTGTATATTGCTCTCAAATATGGACCAAATAAAATCATAGGAATAAACGAGTGTGATTTTCGCCCTTTTGAGTTGGAACTTGAGTCGCGGTCGAAATTTCTCACGGACACATCGATTAGACTTTATACTTGTAGCTTGTTTGACGATGTAGCCCTTAATAGAATTCGAGAAAAAGAAGGGATAAGCGGAAAATTCACCTTTGTTTTAGTAAGCAAAACATTGCACCATCTTAGGACAGATAAGTGTGTTGAAGAACACGAATGCCAAGAAGATGAGGAATGCTGTAAGTATGGGCTTAACGAAGAGTATGTTTTTGCGAAATTGCTCTCCTTAGGTGAAAGAGTGATAATTTACGAGCCTATAAAAACAGATGAGGATGTGGACAAGATACGAGGAAGAGGCGACAACTTCACAAAAAAAGAATTGTTACAAGTCTTCAAGTATCTCTTAGAGAGACAAAAATACAAAGTCAAGTTAATTCGACCACAAATGTTCGACGTTGATGAAACAACGTTCGATAAAGTTGAGCCGATTCTAAGGCAAGTTGATTGCATTTGCTTCTATGTGGAAAAAATTAATTGCGAAAAGCGCGTTGAAGGAGGATGATAAGCTCTGCTTGAGAGGTTTCGCATTGCTTTCCAAGCTAAGAAAGACTATGGGGCGTTGTTGGTTATTATTTGAAAATAGCATTTTGAACAGTAATGCTTTTCGTCGATTTCGTAAAGCATAGTTGATACAATGCCAATCGGTTGATTGCTGCCCATTTTTGCTTGATGAAAGCCAAATTTTCCTGAAAATCGTGTTCCTAAAATAAAAAAATACACATGCGCTTTGGCAAATGCTTGTTTTGTTTTCAAATTTTCACGGTTAATGTTTTTAGTTGTGATCTTCGGTGAAAACGTGTTAAGCGGAGTTGTTGGGGTAGAGAAACGTGCGAATCTTTCGGGCAAAAAAGTGCATAAATACATTCTATAGTGGGCGAATGTATTCGAAAAATTTGCTCTCCTCCAACACTTTTATGCTAATCCAATTATATTATACAGTGGTGGCTCTTCATGAACGTGAAGGAAGCCTTATCTAAGCTGCAAAGTTACTCGAAGGAGCTTGGCTTCGACTTGACTAAAGCCGAGGATAGGTTCAAATGGTTCTTGGCTTCGATACTTTTTGCCAAAAGAATCTCAGCTGAAACTGCTAAAGAGACTTACCTTTATTTTGAACAGGAGGATCTGACAAGCCCGGACGCCATATTGGAAGCTGGGTGGGACCGCTTGGTGGAAGTTCTTGACTCTGGGGGTTACACTAGATACGATTTCTCCACAGCCACAAACCTTCTGGGAATCGCAAAAATGCTGAAAGAAAAGTACGGCGACCTCGAACGACTTCATGCAGAATCTAGCAGTCCCACAGACTTGGAAAGGCGCCTGCAAGAGTTCAAAGGTGTTGGTCCTGTAGGTGTAAACATATTCCTAAGAGAACTGCGGGGAATCTGGGAAAAAGCAAAACCCGAGCCTTCTCCCTTAGCAGTTGCAACGGCACAGAAAATTGGACTAAACCCAGAAGACGCGGAACGCTATGAATCTCAACTCGTTCGATTAAACCTTGAGTACTGCAAGAAACGCCGAAGCTCAGAATGCCCACTCAAAGACAACTGCCCGGATAAGGTAGGCACTAAAAGCACTAATAGAATTTAGCACTAATGAAGTTTCATTTATTATGTACTGATTTTGGAAAAGTCTTATTAGGTCACAGAATTTCACTCTAGACGAAATGAAATTCAAGCAATTGACAGTTCTGCTTATTCTTCTGCTGATTTTACCACTTTGCCTAAACTGCGGTTTGCCCACCAAAGCGGTCACTGCACAGACTTCGCCAAGCCTATACGTAGGCGTTGATGTCGCCTTCGAAAGCATAGCTGCGACTGAACAATTAATCGATAATATTAGTTCTTACACAAATTTTTTTGTAATCGGGTGTTATGGAGGCTATAATGAAACAAGACTCACCATTATCAGCCAGTACGTCTATAACAAGGGCTTGACCTTCATAGTTTACACTGATGACCCAAGATATCCCTCAAAACAATGGCTTGCAGATGCCCAAAACAATTATGGTAACCATTTCTTGGGAATTTATTTCTATGACGAACCAGGCGGAAAGCAACTTGACCAGTCGACACCTTACCCAGTCGTCCCAGAGACGGCTGTCACAGAGGCGGCTAACTATAGCTTCAGTGATGCGGCGAACCAGTACGTTAGTACCTTAAATTGGTGGCTACGCAGTGGACCATTTGCAATAACCAAAAATTTTCCTTCTCAAGCAAACTATCAATTGTTCACCTCAGACTATTCACTCTACTGGTATGATTATGAAGCCGGGTACGATACGATTTTTGCAGAGTTTGCCTTAAGTTACAACCGAACGCTGAACATTGATCTCTGCAGAGGCGCAGCCACAGTTCAGAACAAGGATTGGGGCATCATGATAACTAATGCCTACACTCAACCGCCCTACATGGAGTCAGGACCAAATCTTTACAACGACATGTTGCTAGCATATGAAAACGGCGCAAAATACATCATAGTATTTGACAGCGACCTAAACTGGACACAAAACGTCTTGGACCCAACACAACAGCAAGCCATGCAACAGTTCTGGCAGTACACACAAGCCCACCCCAGAACAATCAGTCCAGTAAGCGACAGATCCGCGTATGTTCTTCCTGAAGATTATGCTTACGGTTTTCGTTCACCGACGCAAGACACAATCTGGGGACTATGGATCATACCACAAAATGATTCGCTTCTCCTTGACCTCAGCATGAGTATTTCCACACTCTTTCAAATGTACGGCAGCAATTTAGACATAGTTTATCCAGATGGACCACGAACTATAGAGTCTGTCGGATACCACAACGTAATCTACTGGAACGATACAAGGCTTATACCTAATTTGCCGCCCATACAATCTCCAAGCCCTATTCTTAGATCTTCCACATCGCCCACAGAGCAGCCTACGTCGACCGCTGGCCCTCAACAAGGCGCTTCCTTTCAAGTTTACCTTTATGCGATTGCAACGAGCATTCTAGTTACTGTTGCGGTTGCTACCGCAGTTTTAGAGGCTCGAAGAAGACGCTGAGAATCTGCATATTTTTAAGCGCAGACAGATGTTTTCAGATAAGTAATGTAAATAGGGCACATCTCTAAAATTAATCTTGGAAAATGCCCAGTGAGCTGAGAGCGTATGAGCAGGAAAACAATTTACTTCCAGCATAGCTTTCTATTCTTCGCATTCCTACTGGTCTTATTGTTTGTTGTTGTTGCGCTAGTTTTTTTGGGAGCCATAAGCATTGCCTTCGCAGATGTCGGCTTCACTCCTGTTATTATCATGCTGATTTTGGTCGGAACCTTGATTGGAAGTTTCATCAACATTCCATTGCTGAAACTGAGAAGCGTCATGCCTGTTGTACATGAGGATTATGTCAGCTGGTTCGGCATGACCTATCGAATTCCCCATGTGGAGTACGGAGAAGCCATCACAGTGGTCGCAGTTAACGTTGGAGGCGCCCTGATACCAACCGCTGTGAGCATTTACCTGCTCAGCAAATCCCCGCTCTCAACGATTTTTCTCAGCTTCATAGGCATCTTAGCCGTTGCACTGGTAACCCACGCCGTAGCCAGACCAGTCAAAGGCGTAGGAATAGCCACCCCAGCGTTCATCCCTCCAATAGCTGCAGCAGTAGCTGCAATCATCCTTTTGCCATCGCAACCGCGAACAATCGCATACGTCGCGGGCACACTTGGAACGCTCATAGGCGCTGACCTGTTAAACCTTCGGAAGATTCCCAAGCTCGGCGCGCCAGTTGCCAGCATAGGCGGAGCAGGCACCTTCGACGGCGTATTCTTAAGCGGCATAATCGCCGTACTCCTCGCTGGACTGTAAAATAAAAATAAGGATTTTTTAACGGGAAACTTGAAAACTTTAGCTGAAATTCATAAGTAATAAAAACTTACCTTCCAAATTTCTATCTGCGTCAAGCTTAACCAAGGACGATAATCAGAATAACTAATAGTTGAGGAATAACATATGGGCAACGGGGCGTTTGGCGGATATCTCTCGTTATTTGGCTTTGTTCTTTTAGTAATAGGTATCATTGTAGCTTATTCATCAGTGGGCATGGTTCAGCAGAATTCTTTTAGTTCAGATTATTCAACACTCTCAGATGCGTCTTTAATACTATTTATAGGCGCTATGGTTGGAGTAGTTGGAGCAGTGCTCTTATTAATTGGGTTTCTTTCACCAAAACGTGAACTGAGACACCCATACTATTAGCGTATGAGCGCGGTTTCTTCTTTTTTTGTTGACTCAGTGTTGTTATTAGTTGCTGAGTTTGGATCTTTATTCTGAGTTATCAAAGTTTATTTTGCTAGTTATAGATGAGTAATCAGGTGCAAGGTTGGTAACTTCAAAGGGCAAACGCAGTAAAGCAATGATAATTATGCTTCTTCCAGCACTTATCGTCATATTTATTATTGGATGGTTCATGTACTGGATGGGCGACCAAAAAAGAAGTGACAAAATGTTCGGATTATGAAACATCCAGAACATAGTGCTATACGCGCAACTCATTTACTTTGAAACTGAAGAATTTCACTCAACAACTGCCACAAAAGTCCCAGATGTTCAGAAACTTGTTGAAGCAGGCTTCGAGTACGTCTGCGACTTCAACGAGATTATTGAGGAAACGGCTGTGACGCAATCAGGAAAAACTTGCACACGGGGTTAAGGTTGAATTTATAAATGTAAGCATCGCATTTTAGAGCATCGAGGGAGGGGAGGTTGAGGGGTACACACGAAGTTAGCGGTTTCGTTAAGTTGATGAGGCCGATAAATTGTGTAATGATGAGTTTCGCTGTTCTAGTAGGTGCAGTTTTGGCGAATCCGAGTTTCTCAAACTTTTCTTGGCTAAACATTCTGTTTGGAGCGTTAACTGGTTTCACTTTGACAGCGGCTGCCATGGCTGTGAATGACTACTACGACCGCCACATTGACGCGATAAATGAGCCCACACGCCCGATTCCCAGCGGCGCAGTAACTGTAAAAGGCGCGTTGATTTTCACCGGTGTCCTTTCTGTGGTGGGTTTTGTTTTCGCTTACCTCACAAGTATTGTTTGTCTCGTGGTTGCTGTGATTGCCTGGGCGGCTATGCTAACTTATACGACTGTGGGAAAGCGAAGCGGACTGCCAGGCAACTTCTTGGTTAGTGCATGTGTGGCTACGCCTTTTCTGTACGGAAATTTGACCGCAGTTAATGCGGTTCGGCTTAACGTGCTACTTTTTGCTTCCATGGCGTTCCTTTCGAACACGGGCAGAGAAATCACGAAGGGCATTGTGGACGTTAAAGGGGATAGCGCCGAGAATGTTAAGACTCTTGCGGTGCGTTTCGGCGAGTTGAAGGCTGCTGCGGCGGCAGCGGCGTTTTACGGTTTTGCAATTTGTCTTTCTCCGCTTCCTCTGGTTTTGGGTTTGGTTTCTTTTTGGTTTGTTCCTTTTGTGTTAGTTACTGATTTTGGTTTGGTCGGGTGTTCAGTGTTATTGGTCAAGAATCCTTCACGTGAGAACGCTCGCCGAATCAAGAAACTTATTCTAATCCTTTTCATCATGGGTTTGCTCGCGTACATTTTCGGCATGTTTAGGTGAGCATTCATGCTTGACGCTGAAGCTTGGGCAAATTTGGCTCTACTTGGCTCCTGCTATGGGTATATTCTAATTGTGATTTTTGTCACTGGAAAAATCGGGCGTGGTTTGTCTCGGAATTCTTCTCGTAAGTTCCTGCACATTATGATCGGGAATTTGCCTTTTCTTATTCCGTTTTTCTCATACAACACCTTTCCGCTGAACTTTCCTTTCTTCGTTGCAGCGCCATTTGTTTTTGTAACTTTTCTGGTTTCGCCTTACTCTCCGGTAAAGAGTCTTAGCAGGAAAATTCCGGAGTTAACTGAGGTGACCAAAGGAGGTCATCAGTTGGGTTTGGTGTTTTACGCTATCTCTTACACCGTTTTGGCTTGGTTTTTTTCGGCGAAGCCTTACGTTATTGCTGCGGGGATTTTGCCTATGGCTTATGGTGATGCGGCGGCTTCTTTGGTTGGTGAAAAGTTTGGAAAGCGGCATTTCAGGATTCTCGCCAAAAAAAGCGTTGAGGGTTCAATTGCAATGTTTGCCGTTAGTTTTGTAAGTTTTGAGGTTAGTCTACTATTTTTTTCAGCTTTCTATCCTCTTTCGCTTTTCAGTTCAGTCATAACTGCTTTGGCGGTGGCTGCCGTGGCCACGGTTGCTGAAGCACTTACACCGCGGGGCTTCGATAACATAACTGTTCCTTTCCTCAGCGCTTTGCTGTTTCTTCTTCTAAAGGGATGGGCTTAATTTGACTTTCATCATAATTGATGGATTAGACGGTTCTGGGAAAAGCACCCAAGCGCAGTTTATTTTGAAGTTTCTGGAAAAAGGAGGAAAAACCGTATGTTTGCGTGTTCATCCGGAAAAGGACAATTTCTTCGGAGTTAAAGCGCGTCAGTTTCTGTATTCAAGTGGCAAGAGTGCACATTTCGCCGCTGCATTATTCTACATGATTGATGTCATACGTTCAATTCTGCTTTATTCGTGGCGAAAGGCCGATTATATAATTTTCGTGAGGTACCTGATGGGTACGGCTTATTTGCCTGCGCCTCTACATAAAATCGCTTACCATTTTTTTGCCTTTGTCGTACCCCAGTCGGAAATAATGATTTTTTTAGACGTTAATCCAGAGGAGGCAGTGTCTCGAATTGCAAAGTCTCGTGGTGAGAGAGAAATGTTTGAGGACTTTAACGCGTTGAGTGAGGTTAGAGCCAAAGCACTTTCGCTAGCTTTTTCGGGAAAATGGATTATCGTAAATTCAAACAAACCTGCGATAGAAGTAGCAGCGGCTATAAAGAAAATAATTAGTTGATTACCTAGTGCGCTAGCTTATAGCCGAAGTAAAGGACTTTTTGCATATTTAGCAAATGCTTGGGAACAAAAGCAGACTAAACACCCATATTTACAGTCAATATTGTAGACTTTGAACTAGACTATTATAATTCAGTTAAAGCCTACACATTTCAAGTCCAAAAAATCTTCGAAGCAGGCTATGAGTACGTTTGCGAAATGGAAACAATTAAGCTATTTAGAAAACGTAAATACCTTAAAACAACCCTCTTCCAGAAGCTGGGAATTCATCCAAATGCAGGGGATGTATGTCAAAAAGCTGGGGATAGGAATTGAACCCAGAACAACTTCTCGCCAGGGACGCACTTGCTGAAGGTGCAACCACGCCTAAGAATCAAGCAGACTTTGAAAACCGCCAGCTCACCATTCTAAGCGAACAGTTAAAACAGCTAATCCGCCAAGAGGCGGCGGTATTATTGAGGAAGTTTGGCGCCGCCGAAAGGATTCGAACCTTTGACCGACTGGTTAACAGCCAGCCGCTCTACCGGGCTGAGCCACGGCGGCAAAGCATAATGCTTATGCCACTTTGGAGTTTCAATATAGTATTTAAGTTTTAGTCTTCTCGAAAACCAGTTATTCTATCTGCCGCACTTTGGACTTTGCTATTGCCGCGAAGCCCTTGTAGAACTCTTTCATTATGCGTTGGTACCATTTGCCTGAGAATGCCCAGTCAAGCAGATTGTCAACCCAGTAAAAGTCATGTTCAGCACATTGAATCAAAAGTTGTTTGTGCAATTCACTTAGCTTAGTATCTGTAAACCAATCTTCACTTTTCAATTTGCCCAACGGAACAAAGAATAATGGAACAATGAGGCTTCGCATTTCCTTAAGGTCATCAACTAACTCCATTGTTTTAATGATGTCTGATTCTTGCTCTTCAGGTAGCCCAAGAATCAACGTGCAGGCGGGAACGAGCTTGTTGTCATGCATTAAACCCATGCCATTGCAGACAACATCATGCCAATCTTCAGCTTTAAACGGGTGAGCTTTCGCAGGCATAATCTTCTTTGCTATTTCTGGAGAACCAGTTTCTATACCTACTTCTGCGCCCCACCAAGCTTGATTTTGAAGGATAAGCTCAGATAATTTCGAGATAAGCTTGGGTTTTGATGCTACTGCAGCCAAGGAACAATGGCTCCAACTTATGCTTTGACACCTTTTCGTTACTAATTCATGCAGTTGCACGAGTTTCTCGTCGTTGGGCGTTGTATTTTTTGAGCCGTAAAGCATGACATCTTCGGCGTGAAGACATGCACTAGTTACTTTGCCTGAATCAAGATTAACGCTTAATTCACGATCAATCTTTTCAATCGGATACCATCGCAGAGGCCTTAAGGTAACATTGCAGAATTGGCAACCTCTGCAGCAGCCTCTGCCAATCTCAATCAAACCGTTAATTGAAGGCTTAACAATGTCAGGGATTTCTTCTAAACTGGGTGCTTCATCAATTCCAACTTCATAATGGCTTTGGATTTCTTCTCCGCTAATTGCTGCCCTGAAAATTTTTCCAATCACATTTTCTGCTTCTCCTTCAATGACACAGTCAATACCTAAAGCCTTAACGGCTTTTTCTCGGTAACGAAACTGCCATGCGCCAGGTCCACCAACAATAACCTTTAACCCATTTTGTTTCGCTTTTTTAACGGTTTGGCTTTTTAGCAAAGCTTGAAAGTGCTTTGCAAGGTAGGGTTCCTTCTTGAAAATAGAAGCAAGAGTTGAAGAAGCTGGACCAAGCCCAAACGGATCCATAGTGTAAACGCCAAGAACTTTTGCGTCATTAAGATAACTACGTAAATGGTTTGGACTTACTGTCTCAACTTTAAAGCCTTCTTTTAAAAGTTGAGCTTCAGTTTTTCTTAAGCCGTAAGGTGCAGTCCAAGGACGACCATTTCTTGTTTTTAATGGTGGAAAGAAAAGGTAGCTATAGAGCCATTCTGGAATAAAGTTTGGAGGCGCACACGTACCAAACCCGAGGAACTCGTTATGGTGATAATTACTCATTAAGGTTCTGTCAGCAGTTAAAAGTACCTCTGCCATGGCCCCGCCCCTTCACACCTTCATTTAAAATCATCTAAAGGTGCTATTCCTAGAAAGTGCGAGGCAGATATAACTTTATTGCTCGCTTGGTTAACATACTTTCAAACACTTTTTAGTTAACTAACCTGATTTAACAATATTATAAGGATAAGTTTTGTCAACTTCAAAAAGCGCAACTTTTACATTAAAGTATGAAATTAATACTTTCTCTAGAAAAATGTATATCTGGCTTAAGTGGCGATTTCTCCCGCGCGCTTACCTTCCCTTTTTCTTTTTTGTCTACAGCAGCCAGGAGGATTCTTATTGAAGCAGAAGGAAATTGAGGCGGCAGTAGTTTGCATGCGGATTTTCCTTGCTGAGTTGACGAGGCACTCTGCTTGATTAGAAAAGCAGAAGACTTAGGCTATGGATTGACAAGAACGTATATTTTTAATTCATAAGTGATTAATAATGAAACATATCTCTTCTCAGGTTAATGGCATCAAAATGAGTGAAATGACTGCAAGTTTATTCCTTGCTGAAGTTTCCTTGAACGAAAAACCCATGTCGAAGATCAGAATTCTCCATGTTGACGATGACCCTTGCATTCTAGAGGTTTCAAAACAGATTCTGGAAGTTGAAAACAATTTCGAGGTTGACACCGCATTATCCGTTGAAGAAGCCTTCAAGAGAATGGAAAAGCAGTCTTTTGACGTGGTAGTCTCGGATTATGTAATGCCCCAGAAAAATGGCTTGCAGTTCTTACAGGAACTCCGCGAAAAACGCAACCTCATTCCTTTTATCATGTTCACTGGAAAAAGCAGAGAAGAAGTAGCTGTCAAGGCATTAAACCTTGGAGCAGACGGATATTATAACAAGCAAGGCTCACCAGAAACCGTCTTCGGAGAACTCTCACACGGCATACACCTAGCCGCGGAAAGAATGAAAGCAAAATCGGCGTTAGAGGAGAGCGAAAAACGCTATCGCACTCTTATGGAGCAAGCAGCAGAAGCAATTTTCGTCCACGACACAAAAGGTCAAGTGGTAGATGTAAACCAGCATGCGTGCAAAAGCCTCGGATACACTAGAGAAGAACTGCTCTCAATGAATCTCGCAGACATCGACGCCGAAGCAACAGAAAACAAGAAAGGCGGTTTGTTTTGGCCCAAGGCACTTGCAGGGCAATCTGTTACTTTTGAGAGTACCCACAAACGCAAGGACGGAAGTACCTTCCCTGTCGAGGTAACTCTAGGATCCACAACTTTGAACAAAGAGATAGCAGTAATTGGGCTAGTGAGAGATATCACCGAACGCAAGAAAATGGAGGAAAGTCTGGAAAAAGAGCGGCAGGAACTGGACTGCATTGTCGATTCTTCGCCAATCATTATTTTCTATAAAGATAAAGAAGGGAAATTCCTGCGTGTCAATAAGTCGTTCGCTGAAGCGCTTCAAATGCCTCAGGAAGAATTCGTGGGAAAAACAGTTTTTGATTTTTACTCAGCCGAGATTGCGCAAAGCATGGCAAACGACGACTTAGAGGTGTTGAAATCAGGATGCCCTAAACTTGGCATAATAGAACAGTACGAATCTGCAAGCGGATTGAGATGGGTGCAAACAGATAAAGTTCCGATTCTTGACGAAAACGGCGTTCCAAACGGCATTATTGGCTTCGCACAAGACATTACTGAACGCAAGAAAATGGAAGATGCTCTTAGGCAGGACCAAGACATGCTTGAAGCAATTACGGAGAACCTTGGCGCGGGCTTTGTAACAATAAGCAAAGACTATCGCGTGCTGTACGCGAACAGATTCGTAAAAAACAATGTGGGCGACGCAGAGGGAAAACACTGTTATGCAACACTTAACACTTTGGATCACATTTGCCCGGATTGCGGAGTAAAAAAAGTCTTCGAAGATGGAGTTGCTAAAGATTCTCACGAATATTCTCAAATGGGCATTGATGGCAAGCCGTATTATGTTGAACTTATTGCCACGCCACTTAAGGATAAAGATGGAAACGTCACGGCCGCTTTAGAATTTGTTGTAGATATAGCTGAAAAGAAACGTATGCAGCAAACATTGCAGGCTAACGAGGCGAAGTTTAGAGCTATTAGTGATTCTGCGATTGATGCCATATTTATGTTTAATGAAGAAGACAGAATTACCTATTGGAATCCTGCTGCTGAACGAATTTTTGGTTACACAGAAAAAGAAATAGTCGGCGAAAAAGTGGGCGCTACAATCGTGCCTCCTCGCTTTCACAAGGATCACCTTAAACTTACTTCAGAACCTGGCAAAGTCGAAAACATGAAGAAAAATGCGGGTGAAATTCTGGAATTTCCTGCCTTTAGAAAAGATGGAACGGAATTTTCAATGGAGCTTTCTATGGCACCGTTGCAGCTAGAAGGCAAACGATACTTCGTAGCAATAGCCAGAGACGTCACCTACCGCAAGAAAGCTGAAGAAGAACGAGAATCAAGCGAAAACTACCTCAAAGCAATATTCAAATCAGTTTTAACAGGAATTATTATCATAAACGCTGAAACTCACGAAATCGTTGATGTCAACCCACAAGCCTTGGAAACATTGGGCACTTCCAAAGAGCAGACTGTTGGAAAAATCTGCCACAAATTCGTTTGCCCCGCTGAAAAAGGAAAATGCCCAATCAGCGACCTCGGACAAGTCGTGGACAAATCCGAACGCACCTTACTATCACTCGACGGCGAAAAGATCCCAATTCTGAAAACTGTCGTTGAGATGAGTTGGAAGGGCCAAAAGTACTTGGTGGAGAGCTTCATTAACATCACTGATCGCAAAAAAGCCGAAGAAGCCTTGAACCAGGTGATGGATCAGTTGGTGTTGGTTAATGAAAAAGTGGAGGTTGTGGGCAGCTTGACTAGGCATGATGTTCGAAACAAACTTTCAGCGATGACTGGATATGCGTATTTGCTTAAGAAGAAACATGCGGACCAAGCCGACATTCTTGATGGGGTTAGCAAGATGGAGCAGGCTGTTAAGGATATTGTAGCAATTTTTGACTTCGCCAAGATGTATGAACAGTTGGGAGTTGAAGAGTTAACATACATCAACGCCGAGAAAGCGCTAAACGAGGCAATAGCGCTTTTTTCAGGTTTATCCAGTTTAGAATTTATCAATGATTGCCATGGACTAAGCTTGATGGCGGACTCGCTATTGACGCAATTATTCTACAACTTGATTGATAATTCGTTGAAACATGGCAAAAAGGTCACAAAGATACGAGTACATTATGAGAAAGCGGATCAAGATAAGCTGATTGTGGTTTATGAGGATGATGGCGTGGGGATTTCGGCTGAGAACAAGTCAAAACTCTTCAAGGAGGGCTTCAGCACCAGCGGCACATCTGGGCACGGCTTATTTCTATTGCGGAAAATGATGGGCGTCTATGGCTGGTCGATTCAGGAGAATGGTGAACCTGGCAAAGGAGCAAAATTCACAATGACAATTCCACGGATTAACCAAAACGGAAAAGAGAACTTTCAAATTGCCTAATAAAATGTCTCCTGTACACGGCGCAGTTACGCTTTTCTTAAACATTAGTTTCTTTAATGTCTAGACTGCGTTTGGTTTCTTCATTCAGACTGCTCTTTCTCTTTGTTTACAGATATGACCGTAGAGGAAGCTTGCAAGCTAATTGAAGTTGGCTTTGAATACGTAACTGAAGTAGAAGGCGTAAAACTATTTAGGAAGCGAAAGTAAAAATGAGAACAAAAATACCTACATATGTAAAAAACTTCGTAGAAAAATGTATATCAAGGTATTCGACAATTAGATGAAGTAACATTTCACGGGAGAAGAGGATTGTTTGAAAAACATGGTAGAGTTTAGATGGCATGGTAGAGGCGGTCAAGGAGCGTGGACCGCGAGTGAATTGCTTGCAAGAACAGCCCTTGATGAAGGCAAGTACATTCAATCATTCCCTGAATTTGGACCAGAACGAATGGGTGCGCCTGTGACTGCTTTTACAAGAATAAGTACTGAACCAATAAGGTTACATTGCGCAATTTACGACCCTGATGTTGTTGTTGTTTTAGATAGCACTCTGCTGAAAACGGTTCCAGTTACAGCTGGATTAAACCGCGATGAAGATGTATTAATTATTAATTCTACCGAGGAACCAGTTGCTTTGAAAGAAAACCTTAGGGTGACAAAAGGCAAAGTTTGGACGGTTCCAGCAACCGAAATTGCCCTGAAAATTTTGGGGGCACCAATAACCAGCACAGCGATGCTGGGCGGTGTTGCTAAGGCAACTGGAATAGTCACCTTAGAAGGCATCGAGAAAACGTTGAAGGGACGTTTCAGACCAGAGTTAGCGGAGAAAAACTTCATGGTTATCAAGGAAGCGTATAAGGAGGCAAAAACGATTTGAGTGAAGAAAAAAGTTGGAAAGAAATCTCTATTGCTGCAGTATGCCCAAAGTCTAGCATCGGATTCATGACAGGTGACTGGAAAACTTACATGCCAGTGCGTGACTTAGAGAAATGCACGTTATGCTTAACATGCGTAATGTTTTGCCCTGAAGGAGCAATAAAGTGGCATCCAGACATGGGCAAAATCGAGTTTGACTTCAGCTTCTGCAAAGGCTGCGGAATATGTGCTAATGAGTGCCCAACTAAAGCAATAACAATGAAAATAGAAGAGGAGTAAAAAACATGAAACCACAACCTAAGCAGGAAACCATGGCTTTAAACGGAGATGAAGCAGTTGCCTACGCAGTTAAACAGTGCGATGTTGACGTAGTTGCTGCTTACCCAATTACACCTCAAACAATCATAGTTGAAAAATTCAGCGAATACGTCGCTAACGGAGAAGTTCAAACCGAGTTTGTCTGCACTGAATCAGAACACAGCGCCCTAACCGCTTGCCTAGCAGCGTCTGTAACAGGTGCACGAACGTTTACTGCTAGCGCTTCGGCAGGTTTAGCGTTGATGCATGAGATGCTTTTCGTTACTTCTGGTTCTAGAGCGCCAGTTGTGATGGCTATTGCTAACCGTGCTTTGTCTTCGCCGCTTAACATTCATGGTGACCAATCGGACAGCATGGCTGAGCGAGACAGTGGATGGATTCAGATTTACGTTGAGAACGCTCAGGAAGCATACGACTCCATTATTCAAGCGTTCAAAATTGCCGAGGATGTTGACGTGTCTTTGCCGATTATCGTCGGCTTAGACGGGTTCACGTTAAGCCACTCACTGGAGAACGTCGATGTACTACTGGAAGACACTGTAAAACAATTTATTGGAGACAGACAACTGCCGAAAGTGCTTACACATGAAGGCAAAACAGTACCGTTCAAGCTTGACCCAGAGAATCCGATGACTATGGGACCAATTGCTTTTCAAAACTACTATTTTGAGTTTAAACGTCAGCAGGAGGAAGGTATGAAGAATGCATTAAAGCGAATACAAGAGGTCAACAGTGAATATGCCAAAGTCAGCGGCAGAAGCTATGGCAACGGGCTCATAGATGCTTACAAGCTTGAAGATGCTGAAATCGCGGTGGTTTGTGTTGGCTCAACCTCTGGAACGCTAAAAGTAATTATTGACGAACTAAGGCAAGAGGGCATTAAAGCTGGCCTCCTACGACTACGTACGTTCAGACCACTACCGTTCGAAGAACTTCGAAAAGCATTAGCTAACGTCACTGCCATCGCAGTTATGGATAAAAGTATGAGTTTCGGCGGTTTCGGCGGCG
This sequence comes from Bathyarchaeia archaeon, assembly GCA_050012335.1. Classification (GTDB taxonomy): domain Archaea; phylum Thermoproteota; class Bathyarchaeia; order Bathyarchaeales; family Bathycorpusculaceae; genus Bathycorpusculum. Next base: position 1,080 of record JBEKHJ010000014.1, on the reverse strand, counting down.
CAGTTTTCCACGAAGTCCGACATGCACTATACGATGAAAAGCAACGTCCACCCGTCGTGAATTATATTTACGGTCTAGGCGGAAGAGACACAAGTCCACATGAACTGAAAAAAATCTTCGAAGAGCTCATGCATATTGCAAAGACTGGCCATGTTGAAAGCCAAATTCACTATTTAGGATTAAGGGAGTAATTTAGGAGGAAGAAAAAATTGACAACTCAAGAATGGAAATTCACAGCCAAAGATATTGCCTTAAAACCAGATTTGTTTCTTTCAGGTCACAGAGCATGTGCAGGTTGCGGACCAGCAACAGTGCTGCGTTTGATAATGAAAGCTACACGTGGACCAACAATTGTAACTGAAGCAACTGGCTGCATGGAAGTAGTCTCATCAATTTACCCTTACACGTCTTGGGCTGTGCCATGGTTGCACACGGCTTTTGAGAATGCTGCTGCAAACGCTTCAGGTATTGATGCTGCATTGAAAGCTATGCGTAAGAAGGGCAAAGTGAAGCAAGAGCACATTGATATTATTGCGATTGCTGGTGACGGTGGAACTTTTGACATTGGTTTGCAATCGTTGTCTGGTGCTGTTGAACGCGGACATGACTTCTTGTTTGTACTGTATGATAATGAGGCTTACATGAACACTGGCATCCAACGAAGCGGTGGAACACCGGCTGGCGCAGCAACGACAACTACTCCTGCTGGCTCAGTTATTCCTGGAAAACTCGAGAAGAAAAAGCCAATCACTGAGATTATGTTGGCTCATGAAATGGAGTACGTGGCTACTGCATCACCGTACTACTGGAAAGACATGCTAACAAAAGTTCGCAAAGGCTTAGAAGTGAATGGACCAGCGTTTCTGCACATATTTGCTCCCTGCCCAAGGGGTTGGCGCTGTGAACCAGGCAAAACCATAGAGTACTCGAAGTTGGCGGTGGAGTCATGCGTGTTTCCAATTTGGGAAGCAGTGAACGGCAAACGGCAGCTTTCAACGCCAAGTAAACTGATTGCTTTGGCACCGCAAAAGAAGAAGCCAGTTAAAGATTACCTTGCTGGTCAAGGCAGGTTCAGGCACC
>JBEKHJ010000013.1:0-24299 GCA_050012335.1 Bathyarchaeia archaeon | reverse complement strand
GAATAGGATAAAAAGGAGGGAATCGTCTCTATGCGTAACGGGGTGATGATCTTTTGCCTAATGGCTGTCATATCCTTATTTTGTTTTGGGTGTGCCTGGACAACGAAGGAGTCATCGAAAGCCACTGCGCATTATCCATACCTACTACGAGCTACTCCCTTTCGATGCTGAAGGTCGGATTGATCGTGCTGAATGGGAAAGGGGATCGCACCTTGCTATGGACGCATTGAACTTCGGCGTTAAAAGAGAGAGAAACGTTAAAATTATTCATACTGAGCATCTCTTTACAAAGAGACGTTATGAGCATGAGTTCATGTGGAAGCCCAGCCGAAAAATAGAAAAGGCAATCGAAGATGCTATATTCGGCCCAACCCGAAAACCACTGTGACTGAATTGAGTAAAAAAGACTGAAACAGATGGAATGGACTGGAATAGATGGGAAAGGTCAAGGCTCGAAAGCCAGAGTGGGCTGTCCGGCCTTATCGGGGACGTCAACCCTATCCCCCAAAGTCAGCTAATCCTTTTCTTGTTTCCTTTGTGGAAAGGGATCAGACAAATTCCAATGGCTAATAAAATGGCTATGATACTTTCTGCAAGTATCATTTTAAGGTCAAGTTCAATTGAGTTATAGGAGTTCCAAGTTCTATCTATAAAAATCAAATCCCAATAACGATGAACATAGAGGAGGTGTCCCCTAATAAATTCTTTTTCCAACCATGGGGGATATACAAAAACAGCGAGTAAAAGGATTACGAGAATTACCCAAAATGCTTTTCTTTGAAAAATTTCCTTCATAGAATTGCCTTAGCCACTATAATTTCCCTTATGAAAGTCTTAAATACCCTATCTCCAAAGTGAACCTTCCCATCTACGGCTTGGGATGCTTACCTGTAACCAAAAAATTGATACACCACAAGCCCATCGCCTCACGCCCTGCAAGGAGTACGTTCCCATCCATGTAGTCCCAGATGTACCGCTTGGGTGTCTTTGTTTGTTCTGTAGGTGTGCCCATCTGCGACTTAATATATCTCAACGTTTCCTCAAACAGATTATCAGCTACCGCTCGGTCTTTACTGATGTACTGAAGGCCCAATGTATAGATTCGCCCATTAAGAGCGCCAATAGTCAGATACCAGCAATGGCGATTGAAGATTACATCCGGAGCTTTGAATATCTTTTCACCCGGCAAATCGAACCAACCTGGAAACGATTGGAGGACTGCGTACTCCTCAAGCGTAAACTCCACCAAATTGCGAACAGTTTTGATGTCTTGACCAAGGTAATATTCACCGATGCTCGTGATCACGTTCCCCCCATAGCAAAGAATAGGAAATCCGATAACCAAAACGACAACTCCCAACTTAATGGATAATGATTTCATGCGGGTCAGCTCCCTTCCAAAACTATTCCACATAAACAAAACCCCATCCCTTCTCAGAAATGGGGTCCCAAATTCATCTCCAGACCATATACCCACCCGATAGGTTAGAGGTTAACGTTAGAGGGCTTCAGTTTAGATTGAAGTGTACTAAATCAGGAACCGGGTGTCAATGAGAATTGGGCAGGGACCCTTAATTGGTCGGGAGAGATGAAGATATTTGGAGAGAGTCTAAATTGAGGAGTACACAAGTCATTACTGGGGACCATATTCAAGAATCGAAGATTACCAGTTGAAAGGAAGATAAAGTGTCATTAGACACCGACGTGGTCATATGCTGGTGGCACCAAGAGATGACAACTCTTGCTCAATCGGCAATAGACTACTCCCGCGATGTGGCCCCGCCACTATCCCGTGAGGAGACTTGATGTCGCGATAGTGCTGCATTAGTGAAAACGCTGCCGGTGGGTCCGTGAGGGCAACGATGGGTCCTCCGCTCTCTCCATGGTGCCAACCGACATTTAACTCATAGACGCGCACACCTGCGATAAAGTATTGAGCTGAAACGATACCTTCGTTGGCATGACTCTTCATGAAAAACTGGCCTCCGAGGAAGTTGAGCCGTTGATCAATGTTAATGTTACTGATTTCGGGCGAGGGAAATCCTACCGTGACAACACGACTGCCGTCGGCTTGCTGTGCAAAGGATACTGGAATAGCGGGTATATGCATACCAGATGTGTGACATGGCCCCACTTCGAGAACCGCGATGTCGATATCGGGACGCTCTATAGGGAATGAGACAACGGGGAAGTGATAGGCAGGGTCGCCGTTCTGAGGGACGATAAAGGCGTAGAACTTGTCCTTTGGGTCGTGCTGCTGACCATTATTGAGGACGTGGTGAGCGGTGAGAATGTAGCGGTCCGCGACAATACAGAAGGCGCTACCAGCAAGGGAAGCTTCAATAGAGGCTGGCTTCACTTTGCCCTTCTTAACTCTCTCGGGTTTCGCTACGTGGATTCGAAGAAGCGCAGCCGTAGACTCCCGAACAATTGAGATGGCCGTAGCAAGGTCTGACATGCATACTCCTTACGGGGGGCATTATGCAACAAAGGACGTTTTCATATATATATATTTCATCCGTGGAATTTGAAGAAGTATTATTTGGATGAGGTCAGACCATCCGTTCCCTTGATAATTTCTGGTTCTAATATACACTTTCTTTTGAACTTTTGGAAGTGCAAAGTTCAGGAAGTACTCAATCGAGCATCCCTGACCATTCATTAAGGCTGAGCAAGGCAATAACTCTTGACCAGCCGATTCAGCGGCTCAGGAGAGGTGTACACGCATAAGAAAGGCCATGGATGGAGGGTATCTCAGTAGAAAGGAGAAATACCTTCTCTCCGATCCTCTTTTGAGATAGAATAGAACACATGGGCAGTTTAAAGGAACACTGTGAGGATTGTCTTCGAGAATTGGGAGAACCGTTTGAAGAGGTTCACAAATTCTTAGATCAGTTCTTCAAATCTGTTGGTCCTGACCATCACTGTAAGTTTCTCCACAACCGTAAAGGCATCGAAGAAGTGAGAAGAAGAAGGGGAGACAGAGCTGCGTTGGCTGCTCGGATTCATATTAAGAAGGATGAGGAAGAAGGGATATTGATAAAGGAATAAAGGTAACAATCTGGTTCATATTGTGAACCAGATTGTACGATCCCACTTCTCTCACTGACTCAGGAATTACTAACCGATCTCTGGATAGCGAGGAAGAAACTTCCCCCTGATGGATCACGATGGAGGGAAAAATGAAGTATTTTGAGGAAGCTCAGAAACTTTTTAGTGATTATGAGAAGAATCGAAGGTTAGATGATTTAAAGGGATCGCTTACTATATTAGATTTAATAATTGAAGATCAAAGAGCGGATACTGAACGGGCGAAAAGATTTAAGGAACGCATTTTACATATCAATAACGAAATAAAAGAAATTTGTTTAAAGGGAAACATTACTGAGTTTGGAGCTTTTAAAGGTGATATTGATAAATTCAACGAGGTATTATCTGCATCACTAAATGAAGACGATAGAGAAAGGTTGATAGATCTTACAGACATAAGCATCCATATTCATCGAGACCAAGAAGGTCTCATTTTAGAAACCGACAAGAAATAATCCTCACTCCATCGTTCACTCTCTTTTAGGTGACCCCCACAGACCAAGCAAGGCAAAAAATACTCATGGCCAACCGATTCAGTGGCCTCAGAAGAGGTGTACACCACAAGGAAGGCCATGGATGGAGGGTATGTTAGGAGGAAAGGCATAGAGGAAATAGAGGGGAAGGGCTGCAAGGGCAGCGCAGATTCATATCAGAAGGGATGAAAGTGGACTGTGATAAAAAAGTTATTTGACAACTTTATTACTGATCCATCCTTCCTTACCATCCCCCAACCGGACGTTCAGCCAATCACCGAGTTCTCCAATCACAGTTAGCTTGTCTCCCTGTTTCACGGTGCTGACTACAGGATAATCATTTCCAGCACCTGATCGAATGTTAGCAAAAGTACAAGTAACAGTAACAATGTTACTTGTACTTAAAGATGGAGTGGCAGGAGTTGATGTTATAGATTTCTCAGGTGGATTTAGTTGAGGCTTTAGTAGTTCGTCCTTAAATCTTATTGCGATCCCTTCTATCCTACGACTGGGAATGGCGTACACTGCTGATCCCGTTGCAATTACTTTGGTGCTTTGACTCGGAGATTTTACGATTACTCCGTTGGCACCTATTGCCATTGCTTTTTTCCTAAGTTTTAACACTAATCTTTCTTCACCATGAAAGTCACCATCAACTATAATCATTCCTATTTCTGAATATGGCATATTTGGCCTGTCCCAATAAACTTCAACTTGGTTTGTCGGAGGGTAAGTTATAGAACTATTTGAAGGCAAATAGCTGACAGTGGCACAAGCAGGCAATAAGAAAAGGTACAATAGAATTAATAAGGATACTTTTTTCATGTTTCCCTCCCCATAGAACAAAAAACCCCATTCCCTTGTTCAGAAATGGGGTCTGAATTCATCTGGCAACCATATCCTCCCTATATGGTTAAAGGTTAATAACGAATGGCCTTTGTTTTGATTGGATTTTATTCTTTTTAGAAAGGGGTGTCAATGAGAATTGGAAGGGTGGTTGACCTCTCTAACACTAAATATTGAGAGTTGGAAAGAGAAAGTTTGAATTTCCCTGTTGACAAAATTAAGGGTAAAATTATATTGTAAGTCGCAGAGGGATGAATTGATAGAAGCTGAGCTTTTATGGGATGAAGAAACCATTGAACACATCTGGGAAAGACATCACCTGACTATTGAAGAAGTGGATGAGGCATTTCATGATTCGGAAGCTCTCATCCATGCTGGTGGTAAGTATGGCCGTCAAGTAATTTATGGAAGAACAGAAGCTGGAAGATATTTGGTTATTATTGTAAAATTTGAGAGTAGGCAGGTTGCGGAACTCGTAACTGCAAGACAAATGACTGATTCAGAAAAACGGCGATATAAGAGGAGATTGAAATGAAGAGACTGAGACGACTAAAACCTATTCCTAAATTTCGTTCAAGAAAAGAAGAACGAGAATTTTGGGATATTCACGACACAACGGAATATTTTGATGAACAGAGTCTTGTTAAATTGGCTCCTCATATCGAAAATGTCAAGCTGGTTCATGTCTATGTGGCTCCCGATGGATCACGGTATGTTATGATCCCTGAAGATATAAAAAAGAGAAAACTTCAAATAGCCGTTGCCAGTAAAACTGCCTTCCTTGCTGCTAATTAAATTATCTTTGTTCACGTCAAAGATTGCGTTCTATGACCTGTTAATACAAGGTCACTCGAACCTGGTGACAGTCCATTGACGGTATTTTTTAGCGTTTCAATCTTGCAACCTATTGAAATTATTACAAGCGCATGGAGCCGGCGGGGGGATTTGAACCCTCGACCTAGTGATTACGAAAATTTTAACTCATTTTTCTTAACCCTTTGATATTTGGTCTGGTTTCCCGTAAGCGGTCAAAAATATTGAGGGAAATGCTTTTCTATCTGTTCCAGTCTATTCTATCTATTTCAGTATTTTTGAGTTAATTCTATCACAATTTTATCACAGTCATTTTCTGATCGCCACACCCACGCTTTGATGTTAGGTGTCCCATCCGCTCTTCTCCCTCCTATTATTTCTACCTACCCTACCTGGCGATTCTCTAAAATTTACCTGATCACTAATTTTTCTATAGGTTATCGGAGGTACAAGATTATTTCCTTAGAAGTATATTTCGTCTTTTAAGGCCATTATTAGGCGATCATGACCGGGGGGTAATAATTCATATGGCCCAGCGGGAAAAGACGTTTAAAAACCCGTCCTATAGGGTTTATAAACGCATCTTGGAGAGATATATGAGATCAAAATACGATCTTTTAGGACTCAATCCCATACTCTTCCCGGTCAGATCCCAGTGTTTTAGGGAAATATAGAGGCAACGACTCCATAACGCCTCCCAACAAAGCCGGTGGCGGTGCCGAGCACCAATAACCTGTTTGGGATGTTTTCGATTGAGTAGAGTGGGCATGATCTTATTAAAATGGATTATCTTCTTCCCCACGCATATGAATACCTCCCCAAAATTTTTTTGGGTAAAAATTTTTTTAGGTTTTATGGTAAAGAGGGTCAAAAAATTTTTGGTGTTAAAGACTCAAATGATGGGTCTAAAATACCTTACCCTCTCCAATTCTCATTGACAGCCCGTTTGATTCTTAATACAATTCCATCGAAACCGAGGCTGGGTGTAAATGCCACGAATCTTTGATAACATAGAGCAAACACTACTTCCTGCATTACAACAAACTCTTGAAGTTTCAGATCGTGCTGACTTCTGCGTAGGTTACTTTAATCTTCGCGGTTGGAAGCAACTCGATTCATATATTGACAAGTGGGCTGGCGGAAAAGGTAATTGTTGTCGCCTGCTTGTAGGAATGCAGCATCTACCGCAGGAGGAGCTACTTACGGCGATGAGCCTCATCAGAGGTGATGTCGCCATGGACAACCAGACCGCCTTACGTCTTAAGAAGAAATTAGCAGAAGAATTTCGGGACCAATTAACCATAGGCATTCCCACGAATGAAGATGAATTAGGATTACGCCGGCTGGCTGCTCAGATCAAAGCTAAGAAGGTCATTGTTAAATTGTTTCTACGTCATCCATTACATGCAAAACTTTATTTACTCTTTCGTCCCGATCCTATCAACCCAACCGTAGGCTATCTCGGTAGTAGTAACCTTACACTGGCAGGCCTTAAACAGCAAGGCGAGCTAAACGTAGACGTCCTCGATCATGATGCCTGCCAAAAGTTGGCCAAGTGGTTTGAAGAACGTTGGAATGACAAATGGTGTGTTGATATATCAGACGAACTCGTAACCATTATTCAAGATAGCTGGGCCCGAGAAGATCCAATCCCTCCTTATTATATTTACGTGAAGATGGCATACCACCTTTCCCAAGAGGCCCGAGCAGGTCTCTCTGAATTTCGGATTCCAAAAGACTTCGGAAATAAGCTTTGGGAATTTCAGACCGCAGCAGTAAAAATTGCTGCGCATCATCTCAATAAACGTGGTGGTGTACTCATAGGTGATGTGGTTGGGTTAGGTAAGACCCTTATGGCGACCGCTTTAGCCCGGATTTTCGAAGACGATCAGGGCCTGGAGACACTTATCTTATGTCCGAAAAACCTGGTGAAAATGTGGGAAGACTATCATGCTCAGTACCGAATGCGCGCCAAGGTACTTTCGATCAGCCAAGTCATTAATCAACTACCCACTCTGAGGCGATACCGCTTAATGGTTATTGATGAAAGCCAAAACCTCCGGAATCGAGAAGGAAAACGTTACCGTATCATACAAGATTATATTGAAAAAAATGAAAGTAAAGTGATTATGCTTTCTGCGACCCCATATAATAAAACATACCTTGACCTCTCTGGCCAACTACGTCTTTTTGTTCCTGAAGACAAAGATTTGGGCATCCGGCCCGAACAAAAACTCAGGGAGTTGGGAGAAACTGAATTTCTTCGCCGCCATCAGTGTCCTGTTCGTTCGCTCTCCGCTTTTGAAAAGAGCGAATACGCTGATGACTGGCGTGAACTAATGCGACTTTATCTTGTCCGCCGGACACGAAGCTTCATTATGGACAATTATGCAGAAACTGACCCAAGCAATGGACGTAAGTATCTCACCTACGAAGACGGTAGACGTTCTTATTTTCCTGCCCGTAAACCAAGAACAGTTAAATTTAAGATTGACGATGCCGATCCCGAAGACCAATATGCTCAACTCTATGCAATGGATGTGGTGAACACAATTAATAGACTCAACTTGCCCAGGTATGGGCTGGGGAATTATGTTGCCCCCACTCCCCATGAACCACCAACCCAGTCTGAAGCAAAACAATTACAGGACCTCTCTCGGGCGGGAAGGCGTTTGATGGGTTTTTGTCGAACCAATCTCTTCAAAAGGCTTGAGAGTAGCGGTCAGTCCTTTATGCAATCTGTTGAGCGACATATTTTAAGAAATTACATCTTCCTCCACGCCATCGAAAATGATGAACCACTGCCTATTGGTACACAAGAGGCCGAGCTTCTGGACGCTCGTATAAACGATGGAGACGAGGACCTGAGCCTTATGGAGGAACTATTTGGTAACGAAGACACCAATGAAGAAGTTGGGGTTTCTGAACCAACCGCTCTCCGGGATGAAAATGACTTTAAGCGTCGGGCTGCTGAAGTTTACGCTGATTATGGTACCAAGTTGAAAAGGAGATTCAAATGGTTGCGTCCGACTCTATTTGTTAAGGCACTTGGAAAAGACTTAAAAGACGATGTCAATGCTCTTTTGAAAGTATTAAAGAAATGTGGAGAATGGAGTGCCAGTAAGGATGCTAAACTTGAGGCGCTCTATAAATTGTTAATGAAAAAGCATCCAAGCGATAAGGTCATCGTCTTTAGCCAGTTTGCCGACACCGTCGATTACCTTGAATCACAACTTCGATTACGTGGGGTTTCAAAACTTGCCGGTGTGACGGGGGATTCGCCTGATCCAACAACCTTTGCTTGGAAGTTTAGCCCTGTTAGTAATGAAAAACAGGATATTGTCAAACCAGAAGATGAGCTAAGGATCTTGATTGCAACCGATGTCCTAAGCGAAGGGCAGAACCTCCAAGACTGCTCCATCGTTGTTAATTATGATCTTCCATGGGCGATTATCCGTCTTATCCAGCGTGCAGGCCGTGTAGACCGTATCGGTCAGCAAGCAGAGAATATCATCTGTTACTCTTTTCTTCCTGCTGAGGGTGTGGAAAGAATTATTCGTCTTAGGGCGAGGGTGCGTACGCGTTTAAAGGAAAATGCAGAGGTTGTAGGAACTGATGAAGCATTTTTTGAGGATGATCGTAACGACCAGGTTGTGCTTGACCTTTATAACGAGAAAGCAAACATTTTGGATGGTGAGATTGATGCAGAAGTGGATCTTGCCTCTTATGCCTACCAGATATGGAAAAATGCTATTACCAAAAAACCGGATCTTCAAAAGATTATTCCTGAATTACCGCCGGTAGTCTATTCGACAAGGGCACACCAGCCTAAGGAGAAAGATCCAGAAGGTGTCCTCGTCTATCTAAAAACGGCAGAAGATAATGATGCCTTAGCCCGGATTGACAACAACGGCAACAGTGTCACCGAATCTCAATTTGAAATCCTGAAATCAGCCGAATGTTTGCCTGACACGCCTGCGGTCCCACGACAGGGAAAGCACCATGAATTGGTTAAAAAAGGTGTCGAACTTATTCTCGAGGAAGAAAAATCTGTTGGGGGGCAATTAGGGAGACCGTCGGGTGCCAGATTCCGTACCTATGAAAGATTAAAACGTTACGCGGAGGAAGTAAAAGGCACGCTTTTTGAGTCAAAGGAGCTGCTCAAGGCCATTGATGATATCTACCGTTGCCCCCTGCGTCCGGTAGCTGTCGATACACTTAATCGTCAATTACGAAGCGGCATCTCTGACAAAGCCCTTGCAGACCTTGTTATTACTCTCCGTGACGAAGATCGTCTCTGCATCAGCCAAGAAGAGGAGCAAGTTCAAGAGCCAAGGATTATCTGTTCAATGGGCCTTTCTCCCACAAAGTGAGAGAGGAATCTGATGGTTAACCTGGAAACAAAAGCCCGACAATGTCTTAAGGAGTTCGATCTTCGCACACTCTTTATAGAAGAAATGGGTTGGGATCATCACATTTCATCTCTTGAAGTCTTCGTTGATGGTCTTGCCTACACTTTAAAGGCGGCCGCTCAGAAACGTGGGATGGTCGTATTCGTCTGCCCTCCAGTGGGTAATGGACCTATTCCTGACTACCCCACAAGGCGAAAAATTGAGAAGCAAGTTGCAAAATCTGTCCACGAGCATCTAATCATTTACCCAGACAAAGACAATAAATTTCAAATCTGGCAGTGGGTTAAACGCGAAGCAGGAAAGCCGACTCAATGTCGCGAGCATAGGTATTATTGCAATCAGCCAGGGGACTCACTTCTTCAAAAGTTGAACGCTATTGCTTTTAGCCTCGATGAAGAAGAAGGGCTCACCATCGTGGATGTAGCCAGTCGCGTTCGTGCTGGTTTCGATGTGGATCGGGTTACAAAAAGATTCTACGACCGGTTCAAGTCTGAGCATGATACATTTCTGAAGTTTCTTAAAGGCATCCCCGATGAGGAGATGCAGCGCTGGTATGCATCTGTGATGCTTAATCGCCTGATGTTCATCTATTTCATTCAGAAGAAGGGGTTTCTTGATAATAACGTTGAATATTTACGTGACAAACTAACCGATATTAAAGAGCGTGGTAAGGACCAGTACTACAAAAATTTCCTCTGCCCACTTTTTTTCGAGGGGTTTGCTAGGAAAGAAAGCGAACGCAAAGCTTCCATTAACCAACTCCTAGGGAAAGTCCCTTTCCTTAATGGCGGCATTTTTCAACCTCACCAGCTTGAGGAACTTTATGGTAAGAGTATCCAAATCGCTGACAATGCATTTGATAAATTATTTAACTTTTTCGATCAATACCAGTGGCATTTAGATGAACGCCCGCTCCGGGCTGATAATGAGATTAACCCTGATGTCCTGGGGTACATCTTCGAGAAGTATGTTAACCAAAAGCAGATGGGAGCGTATTACACAAAGGAGGACATCACCGAATATATTAGCAAGAATACTGTAATTCCATGCCTCTTCGACGAAGCAAAAAAGAAATGCAGGATTGCTTTTGAAGGGGAACAGTCAGTTTGGCGTCTGCTTCAGAATGATCCTGACCGTTATATTTACGAAGCGTTAAAAAAAGGCACCAATCTCACCTTGCCCGAGAAAATTGCTCTTGGCCTCAATGATGTCTCCAAAAGGACAGAGTGGAATAAACCCGCACCAGAAGAATATGCCCTCCCCACCGAAATCTGGCGTGAAGTTGTAGCAAGACGCAAGAGGTATGAAGAGGTTCGCGGAAAACTATCAAATGGTGAAATTCGAGATATTAATGACCTTATTACCTATAACCTCAATATTCGCCAGTTTGCTCAAGATGTGATCGAAAACTGTGAAGGTCCTGAACTTTTGCGTGCCTTCTGGTATGCCGTCGAAGAAGTTACGATACTTGACCCTGCCTGTGGCTCTGGAGCATTTTTATTTGCTGCCTTGAATATTCTTGAACCACTCTATGAAGCATGCCTTGAACGAATGGAAGTTTTTCTTGACGAATTGGATCGCTCTGGAGAAAAACATCACCCCCAAAAATTCAGCGACTTTCGTAAGGTGCTTGAGCCTATCGAACAACACCCCAACCGCCGGTACTTCATTTTTAAATCAATCATTGTGAACAATCTTTACGGGGTCGACATTATGGAAGAGGCAATAGAAATCTGCAAACTGCGCCTATTCCTCAAACTGGTAGCACATGTGGAGCGGTTAGAAGAAATCGAGCCGCTGCCTGACATTGACTTTAACATTCAAATGGGAAATACGCTTGTGGGCTACGCCACCTATGACGAGGCGAAGCGGGCTGTAACAAGCAAATTGGATTTCGATAATGTAATGGCACGAATTGATGAAAAAGCGCAGGACGTGGATGAATTATTTCGGCTTTTCCGCTTACAACAGACCGAGATTGAAGGTAAAGTTACTCCTGCAGATAAGCAAGAACTTCGTAATCGTTTGAAGGCATTGCAGGATGAACTCAACCACTACCTTGCTAGCGAATATAAAATTGCCCCCAACAACAAGAATGCCTATGAGAAATGGCTCGCTTGCCATAAGCCTTTTCATTGGTTTATAGAGTTTTACAGTATTATTCAAAAACAGGGCGGTTTTGATGTGATTATAGGGAATCCACCGTATGTAGAGTACGGGAAAGTCAAGCATGATTACACTGTGCGTGGATATTTAACAGAAAGCTGTAACAATTTATATGCATTTATGGTAGAGAGCAGCATTGGTTTATTGCAAGCAAATGGGCGATTTGGAATGATTGTCCCTATCAGCTTTGCCTCTTCAGAAAGAATGGCATCTATTCGTAAGGAGATGCAACATTTCGATATTTGGATAAGTAACTTTGCAATAAGACCTCAACCGTTATTTGCAGATATAATGCAACGTAATACAATTGTGCTTGCCCACCCTATAAAAGAAAGATATCGAAAGCTATTTTCTACAAACTATCTTAGGTGGACTTCAGTTGAACGTGAATATCTCTTCAGGCGATTGTGGTTCGCAGAAGTATCTGGCCTCATCTCCGATGACGGTGTAATTCCAAAAATTTCCACCAACCCAGAGATTCATATTCTGAAAACAATGATGGAAAAACCGGCTTCACGAATTGGTCAACTTAGAAACATGAAATGCCAAACATTACATTTCCACGACAGTGGAGAATCATATTGGACAAAAACGTTATGGAAAAAACCAGCAGCTTTTAGAAATGGCGTGCGTGTAGAGCCTTCTCAGTGGTTTCCATTAGAAGTCAATGTAGAAGACAGTTCTTTCGTTTATATTTTACTCAATTCGAATACTTTGTATTGGCTTTGGACCACATATACTGACTGTCGTCATATGACAAAGGGTTTCATTGAGTTCCTCCCATTACCCTCTAATCGGAGTGTTAATTACGAATTGGTTGAGAAACTTAAAGAAGCTTATATAGAGAACACTACTTTGTTTGAAAAAAGGCCAGGCTATAAATCACCAGAAATAAAGGTTCAAAACTTTAAGCATGTTATCGATCAATTAGATAGGGTCTTGGCAGACCATTACGGTTTCCAAGATGAGGAGTTGGATTTTATTATAAATTACGACATCAAGTACCGCATGGGCCGAGAGCCAGAAGAAGAAAAAGATGATTAACAACCAAACTTAGATATATAAAAAAGGATCATATTGGATAGTGCAGGTTATGAAGAGCTATATGAACCGGCTCTCTATTTTCATTCTCGCAATCCTCCTTCTTTCCTACCCATTTTTATCAATCGCTCAAGAAAAACCCCCCACCTGCAGCTGGGAAGTCTACTTCTCACCACATGGAGGATGCACAGAAGCCATTATCCGGGAATTGAACAAAGCCAAGAGCCCCATCCTGGTCCAAGCCTTTTCCTTCACCTCCGCTCCGATTGCCAAAGCCCTGTTGAACGCCCATAAAAGAGGCGTAAAAGTGGAGGTGATCCTGGACAAGAGCCAACGGACTCAGAAGTATTCGTCGGCCACTTTTCTCTATAACCAAGGGATCCCTGTCAAAATAGATGCCCAACACGCCATAGCCCACAATAAGGTTGTGGTCATTGATGGGGAGACCGTGATTACTGGGTCATTCAATTTCACGAAGGCTGCTGAGGAGAATAATGCTGAAAATCTGCTCGTAATCCACGATAAGAAATTGGCTGAACGATATATCAAGAATTGGCAAGAACATGAGAAACATTCGGATGCTTATGGAGGGAGAAATAGATAGGATCAAAAGAGTTCGGTTACGAAATTGACAGCTCAGTCATCTGAGTAAAAGAATAATTATGTCAGATTTCTTAGCAACTGTTAAAGACATTGATTCCTTAATAAAGAATTTAACCAAACAGACCAATATTCGGCCACCGACATTAGTAGAAAAAATACCTAAACTCTCATTTCCTCACAGGCGGACAAAAAGAACACAATCTGCCTTTGCCAGCCTCTTGTATCAATACAAGAAAGGGGGACACAATGGGAAATTCCGTGTCGGATTATTAGTCGCTATTTTGTTAGAGGGAGACATCTTTTTGAAAGAGTTGGAGGCAAAGGGACTTTTGCTTCCAAGCGCTATAGCACCCCGAAAATTCACGTCAATGCTCAAAGACTTATTGGATGAACTAAACGAAAACAATATTTTGGAATTTCAAGTATTACAACGCCGGTTAACCACCTACATTAATTTTTTTCTCCTGAATGAATTGGTAGAAGACCGATTGGTAAAATTAGATAGGCAGCTTAAAAAACGCTCACCATATTTAATAAAGTCGTGTCTTGGTTTGGCAGAATTAAAATTCTTATGTAAATTCTTCCAAATAAATACCGATTACCTTCACAGAGAAGTAAAATCCATTTTAGATTCTAAAGAGACTCCAGAAAATTTCGCCTCAGTAGTTTCTGCTTTAATAGCAAGAAGTCATGATCTGTCCCCTATTACCCCTTTAGAATGTGAAGTCCCAATTGAAGAAGGAATGCGTTCTGAGGAAACCAAAGAAGCGATTGCTGGAGCCGTCATACTACAATCATTACACGAGATGGCCAAGGAGATTTCACTTTTTGGATATGAACTCCACGTAGAAAAAATTAAAAAGAAATGGGTTTTTAAGTTAATTCACCCAGATAAAGATTTCGAATATTTTCTTCGACTAGGATATATACGGGAGGATTTAGGTCGTCCAAGGGCTAGTTACTACCTTGCCCAACTGCCCGATTTCCCAAAGATCAGCATGGATACCGTTGCGTCATCTTTTGTTAGCGACCTCCAAAAAACTATGTTGCAGTGGAAAGAATATCCTTATCCAAGGATTGTTATAAATTTTCCAATGGAAAAGCGATTGTGGAAATCTTTACTTGATTCGGGTTTATTTTATGAAGATGTAAGATACCTTCGGGAATTAGAATATGAATACTTGGTCGATATGCGGGACTTAACCAGTAGCTTCATAGTACCGAATGTTCTAAGTATTGAAGCATATATGAAAATAGGAAGAGCTATCAGGTTTTTCTCACTGGTAAATGCCCATGCAGTAAAAATGTTCTGCGAAGAGAAAAGAATATTATCATATAACTCATTAATCAGGGCTATGAAGGAAGAAAACCTGATTGAATTCTTGTCAGTTTCTGGAGCCAGTAAACCTGAGATTGAAACTTTCTTAAATTTGACTTGTTGGGACAGTAAGCAAAAAGTATTCTACGATATTCAGTATCAGCCTTTAATAAAAAAAGATCATGTCTTTCTTATGCTTCCTTCCGTGTTTGCTACTTCACACCTGTTTCGCAATGTTCAGGTCGCAAATAAAATAAGGCTTAGAGGGCAATCTGAAAAGTTTGTTCAATTGTGCAGGAGCCTGTTAGAACGCAAGTTTAACAAAATAGTCATTAACAAGAAGGTGGCTATTGGACAGAGATCGACGGATGTTGATATAGTAACTCTTCAGGGAACAAAACTTTATCTCATAGAATGCAAATATTCAGTTCATCCATGTGATCCGCACGAGTTAAGGGACATTTGGGAGGATATTTTGAAAGGAGTTCAGCAGCTAAGTCTTGCTGAAGAAATTCTTGGTGATCCTGATATGCGGCAAAGTTATTTGAGTGGCTGGTTTCCGGGAATTACTCGCAGTGAAACGCAAGATTTAGAAATTATGACTTGTATTTTGACTCCTCTTAGAATATTCGCTGGAATGACCGTTAAAAATATTCCGATTCGGGATGTTCACTCATTCGATTTAATATTGGGAGAAAATGAAATAACGATGTCTATGCGGGAATCCGAAAATGAAAACAAATATAGAATAAAGAAGTATAGTCTCGTCGGTGATCAGAGATTTTCACAGGAAGACTTTGATGACTATCTTTCGCCTGATTCTAAATACTTCAAAATGTTCGAAATAAATATGTTTCCGGTGAGCCGGATTTCGCAATTGATTGCTGGTGAGATTGTCGTCGTAAGGGATACGTTTGTTTACTTCATCGACTCCGATATTTGGTCTGAGCAGATGGACAGTTTGGGTTTCCGCAGGCTTTCCGATGAAGAGGTAGAAGTAGAAGCCCCGTTGAGCAAGGAAGAATTCAAAAAACTTGTTGGAAGAAAGGACGGCGAAACCATAAGAGCCGAGTAAGAGTCACCAAGAATTGGCAGGAGCACGAGAGGCATTCGGAGGTTTATGTTGGTAGGGCACGTTAGCTATAAATATTCTGTAGGATTGTCTTATTTTTAAGTGAGGGTTCTATGGAGATGGGTTCAAAAAAAAGGGTTAAGCGACTTAAGGCTCAAGGGGAATTGTATAAATGTCCTTCTTGTGGTTACCGGGATGGATTTCACGTGTCTTTTCTGTGGGGTAAAAGGAGTGCAAAAGGAGAGATTTATTTGATTTGTCCTAACTGTCACAGTCGGTTTCGTTTAGGTTGGAATATTTCGGTCTCTAAAACTGCAAATTGACCAATCTTGATGGTTGTTTCTGTTAGGATTCATTTCAGTAAGATTTAGGAAGCCCTTGCCAAGTCTCTTTCCAGATCTCTCACAGTCCTATAAATACGCTTGTTAAATTGATACTGTATCTCATCAGCGGACATAAGTTTTGTCTGGACATTAAAAATGTCGGTGAGCAATCTCCTTTTGGATTTTATAGGCATTTTGTCAAAGTTAGGAATGTAACTTGTGTTACTTATATTCTTTCTGATCTCATGATAAGCACGAACAAATCTTTTCACTTTAAGTTGGGATGGATCCACCCCAAACCGAAAGCACTGTTTTTTCACAAAATGATCCAGCGAATTGAGGAGGGGCAAGTCATCGATCTGAGAAAAAAAGAAGAGCCAACCGTATTTTCTGTAGTCAAAAATGCACCCAGTTATACGCAGATCCAATCCCCATTTCAATAGGTTCAAATCATGTGTTCGAGAGTATTTGTAGGTTGTGAAAAGCTTTATGAGTGATTCCCGAAGGTAATCTAAAGACTTCCTACGAACAGTTATTCGAGATGGGGTAAACTCATAACCGAGATATGAAAAACCGTTGGAGATTGAACCTGAGCAAATCTTTGAGGGATCATCATCTTTGCCGTGAAGGTTAAGTTGGAGATTCCCGCAGTCCTCTTCAATTTCCTTCTGAATACGATCACAATCAGCGGACTTGCAGATAATGAGTATATCGTCTACGTATCGGAAATACCTATAGAAGCCTTTGCGATTATGTTTGGAATCTAACGCTGACATATATATGTCAGCCAGAAGATTTGAAATTGATAACCCTTGTGGGACACCGACAGTTGTAAATGTCTTTGGATGGGATTCTGGTTCGGGAACTGTCCGCTGAGAAATAGCGTCTTTGATTAGGTGTAGAATTTCTTTTTTCCTCATTTTCTTTTGGATCTTTTTCATGAGCAGGTCGTGATTGATTGATGGATAAAAATCTTTAGCGTCAAATCTTAACACAGCGTCATACTGACCCCCACTGAGAGTAGCGATCACATCTGCAATGATTTGATGCAGGAAAGGCATTGAGGAACCGTAAACCGAATAGAGAACTTCAAAAAGAGCCTTCTGTGTTAGCTTGTCTCTAATGGTAGGTATGGATATAGGGCGGGGTAGTTTCTTCTGGCCACGCAATAAGAGCTTCTCTCGATACTGTGAAAAACGATACGTTCCGTTGAAAGCTTTGCGACGAATAATTCGTATATGTTCATTAAGGTTTGTTTCGAACAGTCTGGTATTGATTCTGTCGATACCCACCGCCGCTCTGTAGCGAAGGGAAGGATTGTAAATGTCGATAAGGTGTTTCTTTGAAAAACATTTTCGAAAATCACTGGATGCCGACATTTTTCACAACGTTCCACAATAAGACAAGAAGGCCAGGGAGGAAAAGACAGAATATTATTAGAAGTCCTCTCCAAAAATTCTCCCAAATGTACCGTAGGTAATCGATTTTAGTGAAGGCTGGAAGGGTGGTATCTTGATTATTTCGTAACGAGAAACGCAAACGCAGATAATCAAAATCAGTATGATTCTCAACGTTCAATAAAGCAGTGGTATATTCAGACTCTATTTGTTGAAGCAGCGTATTTTGATCGTTTTGTTCGGCGTTTTTTGCCTTTGAATAAAGCCCGTCAAGCCTGATATAACAGTTACGCATCGCCAATGAACGCTCATTGTACCTCTGCGAAGACAAAACTATTGAGGTGACAAGAACCGCAATAGATGAGAAGATTAAAGCAATGTTAATCTGATCATTTGGATGAAGGATATTCCATATAGAAAGGAATACTAAAGATGCCGAATAAATTGTCATCAAGACCTGGGACAAAATTGCATTTCTTTGAAGACGCTTTTCAGCATATATCCTTGACTTACGTGTTGTCCATATCTTGTCAGATAGACTCATGATTCGAAGTATTTTTGAAATTAAAAAGGAGGCCCTTTGATAAGTCAGATAGTTGCCGCCCCTTCTTACAACAGGGGCTTGCTATGGATAGCTTCCGTAGCAACGGCGAAAAAGCCGTGTTGATTAGTTAAGCTCCCTTGCACCAGGGAACCGTACCCGTGATACAAAGGGCCTCCACGTTCTAAAGAAGAATGTTAGCTTTTTCCTTTTTGATTTAGGATCATCATTTTATAGCAGAATTACTTGTGCTCTGTCAATTTGACCGATTTGAATGAAGACACTATCTCAAATCCCGAAAACCAGCCTTATGTGATCTCCTAAGCGATTTTGCAGCAAAGTTTCACGTAAAGTCTGTCTAAGCTCTGGGTGTACGGTTTGATAAGGGGAAGTGGAGATAGAGCTTTTAGCCACTACGCCAGCTTTCTACTCTACTGAACCAAACAACCCCCTTCTAACCTCTTCCCCAAAAATTCCATAGCTTCGCAGATTGGCTGGAGAGTCCTACCAGATTCAAGGGAAAAGGAACCGTGAGATTCAAAAAAACACGATTTTAAGATCGTAAAAAGGCCCTTATTTAACGTCTTTTTCCTCACTCCCATATCGGAATATGGATTAACTTATAAATAGAAATTATTGAACAATTTCACAGAATTGTCTTGACATCCATAAAGAAAATTTGATATAATTTTTCTTAAAAAGGAGGGAAAAGCGGGCCTGGAGGGGGCGTAAAGATTATATAAATTTATTTGAAGGTTGTGAGAAGTTCTCGTCAGAAAAGCCAAGTCACAGGAAAAAGAGACCGTTTTTAGCCCGCCCAAGACCCGAAAACCAAGAAAGCAAGTAATCACTAACTTCCAATAGCATCGTCAAGCACCGAGTAAAACACAAGTCGAAGGGAGTCTTATTTTAGGCTCCTTTTTGTTTATTGGGGGAATAGAGGAGGTGATCGTATGAGTAGTGAAGTTACCAAAGAGCCTGATGAAAAAGTGAAAGCTCTTGTTATCGAACGTTATGGAAACCGATATTTTGCTCTTTACGAAGGAGAAACCTTGATTTGCGTCACAGTCTACCGGAAAGGGGCAGTGGAGGTTAAACGGCGTTTGGAGGCGACACAGAATTTGATTCAAAAGCAGACAGAATGCCTTACATGACGAGGGAATTGGTCGTAAAAACTCAATACTTTGATTTTACTTGTCTGTCATCCAAAGGGTTCGTTAGGCGACATGGGTGGTTTGACCCTCAAACAAAGTTGATCACTCAGATTGGGTGAAGAAGATCTAATATGAAACCCATCAACGACATTCCAATTTCTCAAATAATCCCCGGTAAAAATGACCGGACAATATTCGATACAGGGGAACTTCGAGAATTGGCAGATAGTATCAAGGAGCACGGATTGATCCAACCGATCACAGTCCGTTATGCTGAGGACTGTAAACAATTCGAAATCATCGCAGGTGAAAGAAGGTTTAGAGCCTACAAACTTCTTGGATGGCAAACGATCCCGGCAATCATCACGGTTCTTAAGGATAAGGAGGCCTCAGCAATTACCCTTGCTGAGAACATCGCCCGTAAAAGTCTTGATCCAATCGATGAGGCTTGCGCCTATCAATCCAGAATCGAATCTTTTGGATGGTCTATGGAAGATCTCAGTAAATACGCCGGGACTTCCACGATTCACATTCAGTTCCGCCTTAAACTATTAAAACTCATCCCTGAGATTCAAAAACTTATCCGGGGAGGGAACATCCAGATCGGTTATGCCCAAACCCTCGCTGATACTAATCTGGATTCTAATTTTCAATTATTGGCATTTTCAAAATTAAGAGACAATCCAAAACCAACGATGGGTTGGTTTCGGTCAATCGTTTCGGAACTGAAAGAGAAACAGGATCAAGGTATCCTCTTTAAAGGGCCGCTTTTTGATAAAACTTATGATGCTGATGAATTTAAGACTGAGAATATTCCACAGCCTCCGCACCCCGAGACAACAACACCGCCAAAGATTGGCCGGAATTACAAAGAGATCGTGCGTAATCAGATCAACTTTTGGGATGAAGCAGCCAGACAGTGGGATGCCATCGGTAAACCCTTCAAGAGAAATGAATGCAGATCCGCCGCCCAGGCACTGAGCCAGGTGATAAAAAAGAAGGAAAAACGAATGAAGCCACGAAATTCACAACGGGAAAAGACCTTAGGAAGAATGACCCGGATGCTTAAGAGGAAATCTCCCAGGATAAGACTAACCACAAACCCGAAAGGAGTTATTAAGGCCCCATGCGTAAAACGTCAATTGAGTGGACGGATTGGACTTGGAACCCTGTAACCGGTTGCCTTAGTCGGTGTCCCTATTGCTATAACCTCAGACCCGGAAGCCTCTTAAGTCGTTTTGGAGCGATTTATATCGAAAATGGGAAAACGTGTACGGAGACCTTGACCTGGAGAAGAAGAAAAACAGGAGAAATCCATATTGCCCGTAAAGGGGAACGAATACCGTATGGATACGACCCTACGTTTTATCCTCACAGGTTGGAAGAACCTGTTAAAAGAAGGACGCCAAGTAAAATCTTCGTTTGTGACTGTGGAGACCTATGGGGAGAGTGGGTTCCTAAAAAATGGATCGAAGAGGTTCTAAAGGTTGTGAAGATGTGTCCACAACATACCTTCCAACTTCTGACAAAGAATCCTCGGCGATACGTGGATTTTGGATTGCCCAACAACACATGGGCTGGCACGACAGTGACCTCCAATGAAGATTACGGAAGGGCAATAATCATGAAGAAGGTGAAAGTCCCTGTGAGGTTTCTATCCATCGAACCACTGCTCGGAGAGGTGAGTTTTAACCTTCATGGTATCCAATGGATCATCATAGGGGCCCAGACTGGTAAGAACCCTGTGAAGCCGAGAAAGGAATGGATAGAAAAGGTTATATCAAATGCCAGGAAGCTGAAGATACCTATCTTCCTAAAAAACAATCTACGTTCTTGTTACCCGTTTTCACTCCAACAATTCCCAGTCTAAGAAAATAACGTTTTAAACAAGTCAATCAATAAAGGCATTAGTTTATATGGCCAGGAGTATAAGAGGGCTTAAAACATGTTTTAAATCATTTATGGACAATGAAAAGGAACGGGGGTGTAGAAAATGAAACTGATAACGAAGGAGATCAAAGCTCTGTTTAGAAAGATCGGTAGACAAGAGGGGAATAGTGATCCCACTGTCGTTGCTCATTTCTTCAACCCGAGCGGGCCTGGAGATTGGTGGGCAACGGAGTTGTACTACGTCATTAGAAAAGAGCAGCCAGGTGGCGAGATAGAGTCCATTGAAGTTGAGGCATCGAAGGCGAATGAAAAGATTGAGGGGGTCGTGGTGGATATAAACTTTTATGGGTATGTTTCGATCCATGGAGACTTCTGTGACGAGTGGGGATACTTCAGCCTAAGTGAACTTCAATCAGTCAAGTGTCCTCCGTTTGGAATGGGCATTGAGCGTGATCTCTTTTTCAACCCGAAGCCGATCTCTGAGGTGTGTTCAAAGGCGGTCATCGCTATCCGATAGGCGCACCAAGTCGATAGGATCAAAAAATAGAGATAGATATTCGGAGTAAAGCAGGGAAAAGATGTGGCCTAAGACGTAAATTTTATCTTTTAGGACATCTTTGGAAGAAATCCATATCAGAATTTAGGGCTGATACGATCAGACGTTTAAAAACGATTTTTTGACGTGGGGTAACCGGAGGTTAAAGAACATGACATATAAGGTGAGAGAAGCCGTTGTTCGATACAAGAAAGTGAATGATGTAATTGAAACCGTTACCAGTCCGGAAGATGTCTGGAAATTCTTCTCCAAAAGAGTCAAAGGCGAAACGAGGGAAATATTTTATTGCCTCTTTCTCAATCAACGCAACGGTGTCCTTTGTTTCGAAGAAGTATCAGTGGGAATATCCACCGGTACGATCATCGATGTAAAAGGAATCGTGAGGGCAGCAATTCTCGTTGGAGCAGAGACACTGATTTTCATCCACAATCATCCTTCTGGAGATCCCGAACCGAGCCAGGGGGATAAAGACGTAACAAAGAAACTTATTAAAGCATGCCAGATCTTCGATCTTGAAGTCTTGGATCACATCATCATTGGGGATGGAGGTTTTTCAAGCCTAAAGGGAATGGGGGAGTTGTAAACACATAATCCTGATAAATTGAACTCACCAATGGAGGTGAATATGAAGGTAGCTTTATACACAAGGGTCTCAACAAATGATCAATCGGTTGAAATGCAAAACTCAGACTTAAGACGTTATTCTGATCAACGTGGCCTCGAAATCTTTAAAGTGTATAGCGATCAAGGCATCTCAGGCGTGAAAGACAAGAGACCTGCCTTGGATGAATTGGTAGCTGACGCAAAGAAGAAGAAATTTGATGCTGTCTTATGTTGGCGCTTTGACCGCTTCGCTCGTTCCACGAAACACTTGATCACTGCCTTGGAAGAGTTCCGTCACCTGGGGATTGATTTTATCTCTTATCAGGAAAATATCGATACGGCCTCCCCTCTGGGTAAGGCAATGTTTACCATCGTTTCAGCGATAGCCGAATTGGAACGTAACATCCTCTTGGAGCGTGTCCGGGCTGGTCTCAAAAGAGCAAAAGAGAATGGAAGGATATTGGGAAGGCCCAAAAGATTGGATTTAGACGTGAAGGAACTTCAAAAAATGAGGTACAAAGAAAAGCTTTCCTTCCGGCAGATCGCTAAGAGAGTGAAGGCTTGTCCGGCCACTGTTTACAAAAGTCTCAAAAATCCGGGGCGTAAAAACCCCTAAAATGGGGCATGCTGGAGCGAAGAATTGGGCGTTTACAAAGGTAATGGTTTGTAAACGTTCTTTGATTATCAAGAAGTAAAGTATGTGAAACAATATGAACTTCGACAATCAGACCGATCCTTTCAGGGAACTGGCAAAGATCAAGAGAGATCTCATGAAGGCCCAAAAGAGACTGAGGCTCACCAAGGAAGGAGCGAAAAAGATTGAGTTGAAGACTCTTATCAACTCACTAAAGATGGATCTTGGATCGAAACTCTTAGACTTCGGAGAGCATGAAAAGGGGTTGGCCCTTTTCATATCTGTATCTGGTAAGGGTGATGAAGAGAGAAAGATCCATGGGGTAAGCAGAGCATTAACGGATATGGGCTATTATGATGAAGCTCAAAAGCTTTTGGTAAAAGGACTAAGGAAGTTCAAGAAGTCATGCTATCTCTGGGAGCAGTATGGAATTCTAAACAATCTGTTAGGAAATGGAATTCAGTCACTGAGGTGTTTTGAGGCAGCGATAGAATTTATGCCGAGGGAGACCCCTGAACTCTTCTACAACAAAGCTTTGGCTTTGGTAAACCTCGAAAGATATGAGGAAGCTATCTTCATATTGGATCATCTCATCGAACACTACCCGGGGCCGATGTATTTAGCAGAGAGGGGAGAATGTTCCCTGAAGACCGGATACCCTTATGAGGCGCTCCGGTATTACCAAAAAGCTCTGGATCTTCTGAACAAGAAACCGGAGGTTGAAGCAGGACTCTGTATCTACACGGGACTTTCGGCAACGTATATCGAATTGGGGATGAGAAAGGAGGCGATGGAAATTGCACTGGAGGGAATTAGCAGATATCCGAACAAGGAGCCTGCTCTTTATTACAACCTGGGATCGACCCTTATGGCAATGGGCTACAAAGAGGAAGCAAGAGGGGTGCTCAATTCGGGGATCAAAAGATTTCCTGAAAGTGAACACCTGAAGAACTTACTCAGGGATCTTGATGAGAACATGGATGATCCTAATGGTGGAAAATTAGCAATCTTTGGCATTCTCTTGTTGGTGGCATTGATTAAAAGAAGATTTAGAAGAAAACGATGGTAGGTATTTTGACCAATTTTTCAAAGGAGGACAAAGATGAAAAAGAGCAGAAGGAAACAAGTAAAGAGGGCCAATGGGAAGAAGCCGAAAGATCCAAAGCGAGTAGAGGCGGCAAAGAAAGCCTGGGAGACCATTAGAGCGAAAGCGAAGGAAAAACACGTGATAAAATAATCCAATTCCGCTTTCGAAGGTTGAGAAGGAAACGAGCAGGCATAAAGTTTAAGGTCTGCTCGTTTTCCTCAAATTTTCCTAAACGGAACTAAACCTGAAAGAGATTGTGAATTGACTCCTCAGCCTAACG
>JBEKHJ010000012.1:0-26550 GCA_050012335.1 Bathyarchaeia archaeon | reverse complement strand
CTAAGTCAGCTTCAGCTAAATGCCCAAACGCTTCATGAACAAAAACACCTACCACGTTTGGACCCAAAACAACTGGGAACGTTCCGCCCTTCAGCGATTTAGCGTTTAACTGTTCAATCGCGCGTTTTGCAACTTTTTCGCCTAAGACCTCGGGGGTTTGCTCATCGAATAGTTCGTAGCCTGCTGTGGAGCCTATTTCTTCTCGGCTAAAAGTGAAAACGCCCTCGTTTAAGGCTGAAGCAGTTATTCTTGCCCAAACATACAGTTTATCCTGCTCTATGCTTGTGCCGTCGCTGTTCACAAAATAGCTGGTTCCAGTCAAATCAAGATAGTCTATTGTGCAACTTTTTACTCGCTTATCAAAGCCCAAACCAGTCTTGTTTACCGCCAAAGCCGTTTTAATTTTATCCTCCATCTGAATATCTGCCGGATTCTTCCTCGGTTTCGACTCAACACGGTCACTAACGGTTTTAGCCGCCGCAAGCTTAATCGGCGTTTTCAACCGTGAACTAGCCATTTTAGCCATTCTACAAGCATCCGAAACAGCACTCTCCAAAATCGCATTGTCAAACGAGCCAACGGAAGCAAAACCCCAAGCGCCATTAACAAGCACACGCAAAGCAACGCCGTTCTCAATGCCCTGCTTAGCTGCTTCCACACGCTCCTCTTTCAAAGTGAGCATTGTTTTGTACAGTTTTTGTGCTCTGGCTTCGGCGTATTGTGCTCCGAACTTTTGGATGGCTATGTTATTGATTTTGGTTAGAAGGTCTTTCAAGAGTAATCTATCCTTGTAAAGCTAAACGTTTTAACTAGAATTATTTGAGAGAATTAAATCATTTTGTTTTTCTAAATAGCCGATTAACGATAACTTGAAATTCATCACCAGAAATCAGCAATATTTAACTGCTGAACACTTCCATGCGCAGGCTTAGGCTTAACCGCTGGAGCTTCAACGCCTAAAACAATCTGACCATACACGCCATCGTATCCTGGCGTAACCTTAACAGCGCCGTTTCTAACTTTAACGAGGGCTTCAGCTATCGGCGCATCCACAACCTTAGCTAAAGCCTCCATGGGCGTATCAATTAGCACAGTGTACTCATCCCCGAATTTTTCAACCAGCAAATTATAGTTTTTCCAAACGGCTTGAGTCGAAGGCGAACCAGTACCTAACACTGCAGCTATAATTTCGGAGAGTGGAAGCAAACGCAAAAACCCTGGTGCACCTTCACGTTTGAAGTTCATAGGTCTGTCCGCAAGTTCTTCAACGCGTTGCTCTACCCCTTTGGTAAGTTTTCTTCTGCAAACAGGACAAACATTGCTAAATTTTATGGCTTCTTGCGGTGCGAGGGACACTTTGCAGTTGCGGTGTCCAGTCCAATGATACTTGCCATAGGCAGGGTCAGTTTCAATGGTAAATTTGAATCGTGCTGGATCATTGCTTTTTATGGCGCCCGTAACTTCTTGGTAGGTGAATTTTTCAAGCTCGAAAACGTTGGCTTCCCTGCCGATGCGCCATGGCCAAAAACTGTGGCAGTCACTGTTTGAAACAAGCGCGAACCTGTCCAGCTTGCTTAGGCGCCAGTTCATTGGCGGGTCGCTGCTTAAACCAGTTTCCAAGGCGTGGATGTGCTTTGTCATGTCTTGGTAGCAGTCTTCTACGGTGTCGAAGCCGCTGAAGGCGCCGAAAATGCTAAACCATGGTGTCCAAGCGTGCGCTGGAAAAATCATGTTCTCGCTTGAAACAGCCATTATTTCCTCAACAAGCTGTGGAGCAGTCATGTCTAGGATTGGTCTTCCATCCGAGGCTAAATCGCCAAAGCGTTTAAGCCGCTCATTAATTTGCACAGCGGTCTCCATGCTTGGGGTCAATAAGACATGGTGGACCTTTTTTGATTCGCCTTTGTAGCTGAAGATTGTGCACACTTCGGTTGTAAGCATAAAGCGAGTAGAGGAGTCCATGTTGCTGGTTAATTTGAAAAGGCCTGTATCCTGCTCTGATGTGAGCGTTTCCTTGATTTCTTTGAGCCATCGCGGATGAGTAAAATCGCCAGTGCCAACCATGTTTAAACCCTTAATTTTTGAGTAGCGAGCGATTTCAGGAATGCTCATTTGCTCGCTTGTTGCCCGACTGTAACGACCATGAATATGCAGGTCAGCTATGACTCTCAAGTTCCGCGCCTAATCCCTAACGTGGCCTCTAACAATTTTAAGGCTTTGCTAGTCAGCGCTAAAACAGTGCCGTTAATCAATTTTATTGTGGCTTACCTTTAAGTCGGATAGTCCATGCCACAAGAGCCTCAAGCAGTTGCCTGATAAGCACTCTTGTTTGTTCGTTAGTTAACCTACCGTTGGCGTCAATATTGTCAGCGGCAGAGGGCAGCATGACTTCAGGCTGGTTAACTGGGTGCAAGTTAAGAAAAACAAAAGATTGACGCAGGTGATATTGTGCTCTGGCTCCACCGAGCCTTCCGATTGACGCGCTCATGATTGCAACGGGTTTGCCTTCAAGCGGATTTCCTGTTTTCGGCCTCGAAGCCCAATCAATTGCGTTCTTTAAAACCCCGGGAACTGAATAGTTGTATTCGGGAGTTGCAATCAAAAGCGCGTCGGCACTCTTGATTTTCTCTTTGAACTCAGTTACCCTTTCTGGTGGAGTATTTTCAAGGTCTTGATTGTAGGGTGGAATCCCTTCCAAATCGATAACTTCCATTGCTACATTTTCAGGTGCAAGCTCTACAGCCGCACGGACTAAGGCTTTGTTATATGAGCCTTTTCGTAGGCTTCCAGCGAAAGCCAGAATTTTAATTTGCTTTTCCACAGAAATCACCAGTTGTTCAGCAAAAGATAGGTAAAATTAACCAGATTTAAAGATAGTTGTTGCTTGCTCGATTTTGCAACTGGCTATAATTGCTCCAGCATTAGACACACATTTTTTCTTTAAAACTGCATTTTGCCACAATATTCTTTTAAAGATGCATAAAGTTAGGTTAGTTTATGCATGAATGGGCTTTAGCTGAAGCGATCCTCACATCTGCGAAGGAGATTGCTGAGAAGGAGAAGTTGAAGGAAGTTACAGAGGTAACCATTAAGGTCGGTGAGCTTCAGCAGGTTGAGAGTGACATTTTGCGTTTTGCCCTCTCGGAAATGAAACCAGAAATTTTTAGGAACGCTAAATTTCACATCTTAAAAGCTAAAACAACATTGAAGTGCAGAGTTTGCGAAACCACATGGCAGTTTAACCTAAAAAAACTTGATAAAAACACTGCAGAAGCCATCCATTTCGTTCCTGAAGTAGCGCACAGTTACATTAAGTGCCCTAAATGTGGCAGCCCAGACTTTGAAATCGTCAGCGGACGTGGAGTTTGGCTTGAGAACATAAAAGGAGCCAGATAATCGTGGTTGACCCCAGAACAAGCGTAATAAACAAGCGTTTAGCGCGGATAAGCCGAATTATTGCGGTTTCAAGCGGCAAAGGCGGAGTTGGAAAAAGCATGGTTGCAACCACTTTGGCGTTAACCCTTGCGCGTAACGGTTGCAAAGTAGGCTTATTCGACTTAGACTTCACAAGCCCATCAACCCACATAATCTTAAACGCCCAAAACACGCAGCTGAAAGAGGAAAAAGGCATAATTCCGCCAACAGTTCACGGCTTAGAATACATGTCGCTTGTTTACTTTGTCGGCGACAATCCAGCACCGTTGCGTGGCGCGGATGTTTCAAACGCTTTAATTGAGCTATTGTCAGTTACGCAGTGGGGTAAACTTGATTTTCTCGTAATCGACATGCCACCAGGCATCGGCGACGCAGTTCTTGACTTGGTAAGGCTGATTAAACGCATCGAGTTCCTAATAGTCACAACGCCTTCAATGTTAGCTTTTGAAACCGTAAAGAAACAAGTGAGCCTGTTGTGCGCGTTGAAGATGCCAATCATCGGTGTTATCGAAAACATGAAGATGAACAAGGCAAAAGGCATCGCAGAGGAAACAGGAAAGTTGGGTTTAAAGTTTCTCGGCGAAATTCCCTTCGACCCACAGGTAGAAGATGCTATCGGTGACGTGGAGAAGTTGCTTAACACTGCTATTGGCAAAAAAATCCAACAAGTAGCCGACAACATCATCTTAGCGGAAAAGAGAGAACCCTAAAATGGATTGCGCTAAAGCGTTAATATTTGATTACATTGGCACACTCGTCAACTGCGGAAACTACACATTGGAAGCCTCAAGAGACAAACTCCACATGGCATTGGCGAATGAAGGTTTTGATGTTGCCAAAGACAAGTTTTTGGAAGCATACATTCAAGCGCACGAGAAATACCGCAAAATACGCTATGAACAGTTAAGAGAAGTAACTAACGCTGTTTGGGTAGCAGAAGCACTCAGCAACCTCGGTTTCAAGGTTTCAGCGGATGATTACCGAATTAAAGCTGCCTTGAACGTTTTCTTCAAAGACTACGTAGACACGCTTGAGCTAAGAGCAGGCGCAAAAAAACTAATCAAACAAGCAGCACAACAATGCAAAGTAGCCTTAATCTCCAACTTCACCCATGCACCAGTCATCTACTCAAGCCTAATGAAAACAGGAATAAACATGTTCTTCAATGCGGTTGTTGTTTCGGAAGAAAACGGCTGGCGAAAACCAAGCAGCCACATATTCCAAGACGCCCTAAACAAGCTGCAAATACAGGCGAACGAAGCAGTTTACATTGGTGACAGCCCAATCGAGGACATTAAAGGCGCTAAACAAGCAGGACTAAAAACAATATTCGTTCCATCACAGTTTTACACGTCAAAAGACCTTTTCGATAGCCAGCAAAAACCAGACTTCATAGCAAAAGATCTCCAATCAATCAGCGAAAATCTTGCCGAAATCATTTCAATCAAGCAAATAAAGCAATAAAAAATAAAGAAAAAGAAAATTAGATTTTCTTAGTCTTGGTAGCTGTTTCTAGAGCTACTACGCCTGGTAGTTTTTTGCCCATGAGGAATTCGATTAATGCGCCGCCTGCAGTGCTTATGTAGCCGATTTTTTTGCTTAGGCCGTATTCTTGTATGGCTGCGATGGTGTTTCCGCCGCCTGCGAGGCTGAAGGCTTTGCTGTTTGCGATGGCTTCGAAGACTTTTTTGGTGCCGTAGTTGAATTCTTTGTTTTCGTAAACTCCCATTGGTCCGCTGACAACTATGGATTTAGCGTTCGAGATGATTTTTGAATAGTTCTCGACGGTTTTTGCGCCTACGTCAAAAATTGAGTACTCCGTCGGCAACTGTTTCACGCTGATTTCTTTGCGTTTACCATTCACGTCTAAGGCAACATCAACTGGCACGACAACCTTATCGCCATACTGCTCCATTAACGCTTTTATGCCTGGAATTAAGCCTGTTAACTCTTTCTTTGCGAGAAAATCCATGTTCTTCTTGCCAAGGTCAAAGCCTTTTGCCGCAAGGAACAATTGAGAGGTTACGCCGCCGACAAGCACGTAATCTGCTATGCCGTTGCCGAGGACGTACTTGCTGATTTCAAGGCTATCGTCGGCTTTTGCTCCACCCATAACGTAAACCGATGGCTTCGCAGGTTTCTCCAAAGCCTTGCTTAAACTTTTCAGCTCACGTTCCATTATGCGCCCTGCAGCACTTGGCAACACTGCCGTGAAACCAACCATGGACACGTGTGCACGGTGTGCAGCGGCGAAAGCATCGTTAACGAATAAATCTGCGAGTGGCGCGAGGTTTTGGACGAGTTCAGTTTTGCTGTGTTGTTCTGGTGTGCCGCTTTTGGTTTCTCCGTCCCATGAGCGTACGTTTTCAAGAACTAGAATTTCTCCGCCTTTCAGGTTCTTGATGGCGTTTTTTGCCTTTTCACCAAATACATCGTCAACGTATTTTACTGGGCACTTGAGGATTTTCTGCAGTATTTCTGCATGTTGTTTGAGTGGTGTGTAGTCTGGTTCTCCTTTTCGTCCTTGATGCGCTAGAACAACGGTTTTGGCACCTTTTTCAGCGAGTTCTTTGAGTGTTGATTCGGCATGTGCTCTGATGCGTACGTCACTTGTGACTTTCTTGGTTTGTGGATCTATTTCTGAGTTGAAGTCTACTCTGACAAGGACAACTTTGTTTTTTACTTGAAAATCATCCAAGGTTTTGTATTTAGCCATGTTAATTCACTTCTTTTTAGTTAGAAAAGAAAAAGATAGGAAGGATTTAAGTTTGTTTACTTGCTAACTTGCTTAAAGACCTGCTTTTTTGCCGATCATTTCGATGAATTCAACCATGCGGTTGCTAAAGCCCCATTCGTTATCGTACCATGCGAAGACTTTAACGAAGTTGCTCTTTTCACCTAAAACCATGGTTAATTGTGCATCTAAGACTGCTGAATAAGTGCTGTGCAGTACGTCGCTTGAAACGATTGGGTCTTCAGTGTACTCTAAGATGCCTTTAAGTGGACCTGCTGCGGCTTTCTTCATAGCTGCATTAATTTCGTCTTTGGTGACTTCTTTGCCTAGTATAGCGGTTAAGTCAACAACGGATACGTCTGGTGTAGGCACACGCAGGGAATAGCCGTTCATTTTTCCAGCGCAACTTGGCAAAACTAAGCCGATTGCTTTTGCTGCACCTGTGCTTGTAGGGATAATGTTTATTGCTGCTGCTCTTGCTCTGCGGGGGTCTTTGTGGACAAGGTCCTGTATGCGTTGGTCGTTTGTGTAGCTGTGGCATGTTGTCATTAAGCCTTTTTCTATGCCAAAGTTGTCGACTAATACTTTGCTGATTGGTGCTAAGCAGTTGGTTGTGCATGAAGCGTTGCTTAAGATATTGTGTTTTTCTGGATCATAGTCCTTGTCGTTTACGCCTAATACAATGGTTACATCTGGGTTTTCTGCTGGTGCGCTGATGAGGACTTTCTTTGCTCCTGCTTGAAAGTGTTTGCTTGCACCTTCACGGTTGGTAAACAAGCCAGTGGATTCTACTGCTAAGTAAACTCCAAGGTCTTTCCATGGCAGTTGTGTTGGGTCTTTTACGCTGAGACATTTGAGGGTTTTTCCGTTGACGACTATGTCGTTGCCTTCGACTTCGACTGTGCCGGGGAAGCGCCCGTGGATTGAGTCATATTTGAGGAGATGGGCATTTGTTTTGGCGTCTGCGAGGTCGTTGATTGCTACGAAATCAATTTTTGCGTTGCGTTCGAGTGCTGCGCGGTAAAGAAGCCTTCCGATTCTTCCAAATCCGTTAATTCCTACTTTTATCGTCATAATACATCACCATATTTTCAGAGTTTGTACAAGAGTCTTTATCTTAATTAATTTTCCGACAAAAATACAAGCAAACCGATAAACAGACAGCACGTCTAGTGTTTAGAAAAAGTTATAGTCTTCCTACATGAAGCATTCAATGGCAGTAGCTTTAAGTGTCAACTGCCCTAGATGATTAGGATTTTTTTGTTTGAGGAGACTAGAATGGTTAGAAGATTCCGCCTTCTCTAAAGTAATAGTTTTCTTCTTTTTTGGGACCAAAGCTTCTTACGCCTTCCCGTTTAAGCTGGCCCCGCAGTTCCTCAGCATACTCTTTGGTTATTTCGCCTTTCTTCTGCAGGTAAGCAATTATTTCTTCCGCTTGCGCTTCTGTGTCACATCGGCGGATAAAATCCACAGCGGAAGGATTAAAATGGCGCAACTTATCAGTCAAAACCGTAGGCTCAAATTCCTCTTCTTCAGCCTCAGCATTTTCGGCTTCTTGCGGGTTTTTTCGTACAGCGTCAATTGGAACCTTGCAGTCTCCCGTTTCAAGTTCCTTATAGAGGTGTGGAAATATTTTCTTGAGCGATTTTTTATCCATTGCCATCTTTCATCAGTTTATTCAAAAATAAATATTGAATATGTTCTTTATGTGCTTTTTTGATGGAAAACAAGATTCAGCGAGAATTATGATGGGAGGAATTGTTGAGTGGGGTTAGTTTTAAGAACTTTTTCGAGTTCCTGAACTTTTAAACCTTTGATTTCGTCACCGAAAACTTCGCATTTTCTCTTTTTCCCTGCTTCCTCAGAGCTTCGAGCAACAATCTCGAGTCCATGTTTAGCTGAAGTCTCAGCGTATATATGAAATGACGCCAAAGTTATTCCACGCTTGTTTACGGTTGTCCAAGCCGTTTTTGAAATCTTTACCCTCTCAGCCTTGAGGATTTTTACGATTTCTTCTGGCTCATCCGTATAAACGGCAATGTCAATATCGCTTCCATGCCTTATCGTTCCCCGCCAAACGCTCCCAATTAAAACAGGACAATAAGCATCAAGAAGCTTCATTATTTTTAAGGCTTCTTTTCGCATTTCAATTAAGCGTTCTTTTCTTTTTGCTCCTTCGTTTTCTTCAGCTATTTTTTCTAGTTCAAGAGCAACTTCAAGGTTAGAAGGCAAAAAGTGAGCGCCCAAAGTTTTTGCAGCTTTTTCTTTAGCTTGTTTGTATTCTTTTTCAGCTCCAAAATAAAGCAAAGTGGCGGCTTCTCTTGCGACTCTGCACTTTAAGTCAAAGTCAACAGTCATTATTACCAAGCGCTGTTATCAGCGTTTCACTATTGTTTCGTAAAGCTCTACGGTTTTCTTGGCGATTTTGCTCCAAGTGAACTCGGCTAGAACACGTTTCCTGCCATTTTTGCCAAGCACCTTGCGCCTTTCAGGGTTTTCTAAAGCGCTGATTACTCCCCATGCAATGTCAGACGGGTTATTTGGATCTACGTGGAAGCCGCATTGTTCTTCACCGCAGCAAATTACTATTTCACGCATTCCACTAACACCAGCGGCGCCAACCACAACTGGCTTCTCCATGCTCATCGCTTCAAGAGCAACAATACCAAATGGTTCATAGTGACTGGGGAAAACTGCTATGTCGCATGCAGCATAATGTAAAATTCGTTCTTCCTCTGGAATGAAGTCAAAACAGAATTTAACATACTCATCTAACCGCATGGTTCTAGTCAGGTTTGTTAAGTATTCTTGAAGGTCGCCTACACCTACAACTACAAGTTTTGCGTTAGGAATCTTTGTTAGAATATGCGGCATCGCCATTATGAGTTTATCAACACCTTTGACGCCCACGAGCCTACCAAGGAAAAGAATCATCAGTTCATTATCTTTGATGCCATATTTTCCCCTGATTCGCTTAATCTCCTCAGAAGATACGTTCGCTGGATTGTATTTTTGGGGGTCAACACCGTTGTAGCTTACTTGAATCTTGTCTTTGGGAAAACCAAGCTGTATAAGCTCATCCTTCATAGCGTACGATACTGTTACAATCAAATCAGCCATTTTGCCTGCGCGCAATTCTATGTTGCTAACTACGCTTGAGCCGTTCCCTAAGGTTCGTCCTTTCTCAGTTGAGTGAACATGGAAAGCTAAGGGCAAACCGGTTTCTCTTTTAACTGTAATTCCGCCCATTGCTGAAAGCCAATCATGGGCAACCACAATGTCGTATTTCATGCCTTCTTTCTTAATCAACTCGTTGACGAGTTTAGCTGCAGATAAATAATTATAAACCATAAGCTTGCCAAACAAATGCAGCCCCCTGCCCCACTTCTTAATATCATCCGCAATCACATCGGGCAGAGAATCTGAAATATCAATGTGCAATGGACGATGAATCTCAATTCCACGCCAAATCTCCCTAGTTGGCAACGAACCTGCATCATCATTCATGGTAAAAACGGTTACATCGTGATCGTCCAAAACAAACTTTCGTGTTATCTCGGCGGCGTAAGTTCCTAATCCACCAACAATTTTAGGCGGATACTCATAAACAAAAACTGCAATTTTCATCCTCAACATTCACCAATTTATCATTTAGCATTAGGAATCTCTCTACTAAAGCTTTGCTTATTGCAACATCAAATTTGAAATCAACAAAAAAAACCTTTTGTTTTGACGCAAGTTAAGGAAAAGTTTGATTAGACGGTTCTACATAGCACTAACAAGCAAGGTGCCAGAAAATGAGTTTATCACCTATCAAGCAAGAAATACTAGAAACCATGCTCCTACACGAAAAACCAATGAAAGCCATGGCAATCGCCAAGGAAACCAAAAAAGAGTTCCCGCCGGTCATGATGCACCTCTTAGGGCTCGTTCGCATGGGATACGTAAGCTCACCTGAAAAAGGACAATACGTTATAACTGAGAAAGGAAAAGACGCCCTCGGCATACCGGAAACCAGCAAAGAAAAAGCCACAGCAATATTAGCCTACGCGCCGCATGATAAAGCATTCCACTTCTACGGCGATGTGGAGAAACCTCTAAACCTGCATGCCCATAACCTTAGCGACTTTGCAAACAAACTCGAAAGAGCCGACATTGCATCAATAGAATTCCATACAAAACGCGGTGATTTTGAAGCGTGGTTTAATGGACTCGGCGACGTGGAATTGGCTAAAAGAGTTGCATTGTTAAAACAAAGAAATGTGGTTGGAGAGGACCTGCGCAGACAATTGCGTGAAATTGTTGAGCAACGGTATATAGCGTTAGCTAAATTGGCAGGTCAGCCAGTTTACACTGAGTAGTTTTAGCTTTGATCTAGCGGTGTAAAGCGTTTCTCCAGTTTCTGGAGAACTTGCTGAATTATCGTGTACTCCATTTCTTCAGCGCTTAACCGTGCTGGTTCAAACTCGCCCATCCGTCTTAATGTGCTACCGTTTTGTATTCATAAATTCAGGTTTTAGGTTATGGAAAAAATGAAATATACAAAGGTAAGATATGACACTGCTGAGGAACCTGCATTGAGTGAAGTTAGAATAATTTCAGTGAAAATACCTGAAGAAGTCTACCGAGAAATGGCGCTACGCATTCCTGAAGGTGATAGAAGCAACTTTATCAGGGAAGCCATAAGCGAGAAACTGCAGAAAACGCCTAAAGCAGATAAACTTTTAGCCTTGGAAGAGAGAATGGGCAAAATCGAGCAGGAGTTCGGGCAAATCAGAAAATACCTCGCCGATCTGGAATTGCTCACGTTTCAGCATGGAAAAATTAACCCACACTCTTTCTGCATTGACGAGTTAGACCATAAAATAATGGAGTACCTGCTGCACTATAAATCTGCAACTACACCTGAACTGGCGGATTACATTAAAACAAACAGGTGGCTCGTACTAAACAGGCTCAGAAAAATCCAGAAAACCTCCAAAAAACAAGTTGGAAAACCAATAGTCGAATACTATGCGGGCGAAAAGTCTGGGAAAAAGAAGGCTTGGTGGATAGACGAAGAATTAATCCAAGAATAACAAAGTTAGCTTTAAATTACCAGGGTATGTTTGGTTTGTAAGCCATGGGCCCGTAGTCTAGCACGGATTAAGGCGTCGGCCTCCGGACGCTTTTTGGAGCGGGAGTTAGCCGAAAATCCTGGGTTCAAATCCCAGCGGGCCCGTTTCAACTTTTCTTCAAGGAAAATAGAGGATTTGCTTAATGTTTTAAACGAATCCCATCTATCCCAAACCAATTTTCGATTTGGGTTCAACAAATCATTTTTACTGGTAAGTTGGCGACAAAATCTCATTGCACACATTGTTGTTGGCTCATACCTGTTGCGGGCTGAGTCCGGTAGAGACTAGCACCGTTTAGGGTACGAACCCTTTTTGATTCAACCCGTTTTCACTTGTAAAGCCAACTTTTCGAATGCTTTTATTTGGGAGGTTCTTCTCATGTTCTCTCGTAAGAATCAAGGAGACAAAAACATGGCACTTTTCACCTGTAGTTGTAGCTTCACAGTCACACACACTTAAACGCTTGCTTATGACCATTTATAAAGTAGTCTACATCTTGATGTGAAAAGGAGGTTAGATAATTATGAAAGGTAGAGAGTTTATTGATAAAGATGTTTTTGCGTTAGATGAAAAAATCGGCAAAATTAAAGAAATAGAAGTAGATCCACAAGAGTATAGAGTAACTCATCTTGAAGTCGAATTGGACAAGAACGTAGCTGAATCTGTGCTTGGCGCAAAGAAAGGCGGAGTACGAAATATGCTAAACGTTTCAGCTTTAGAGAAAGGAACTGGCATGTGGACAGAGGATGGACTGCACTTAAAAGTTGCAAAAGACAAACTTCACATGTACCTAAGACCAGTAGTTAAAACTTAGTTGGGCGTTCCCTTCCAACATTCTCACACCAAATCCTCACATTTATTATTTTTATATTTGAAATTACTTCTTATATGGGGTACACCCGAAGGTGGCATTTATGACATCCTTAAAAGCGAACATCGCCAAGTAAAAGCAAGCCTTATGAAAGTCTTCTTTTTACCTGGAGAGGAGTCATTTCTAACCTTCCAGCTTGCCAATGGTTCTGGATGGTTGACCAGCCACCGACTAGTGGAACACACGCCAGACAAGCTCAAGGAAGGAAATTAGTCACTGTAGTCTCGCTGAACTAAAATTGCAGTTGTTACAATAAACAAACTCTTGTTCGGTGGGAGAATGAAAGTATTTTTAATTTTCTACGATGAATTTTGTAATGAACAGAAGAAAAAATGGAAGTTTTGTATTTTGTTGGCAAGCAATTCTAAGCCATTGGTTGGGCTGTCATCGGCGCTTCTTGAGCTAAAGTTTTTCCTTCGAAGAATGCCAGAAGATTCTCATTGACTTTTTGCTTGTGTGTGGTGCACATGCCATGCGGTGCACCCTTGTAGACTTTAAGCGTTGCTTTCTTGACGATTTTGGCAGAGAGCATAGCCGAGGCGCCAATGGGCACGATCTGGTCATCGTCGCCGTGAAGAATCAAGGTTGGCATGAATTGCAAGAAATTCACTTTTGGTTGAGCACTGTTTTGCTGTTTCTTCGATTTAGTCTTTGATTTCTTGCAGTAGGCTGGGTGCGTAGGTTGGGAGTTGGATTTTTACTTTCTTGTTTTGGAACTGTGCTGTTAGGGGTGTGTTTTTTTTGATTTTTTTCGGTTAATAGCCGTTGTAGTTTGTCCGAAGTCACAAATGCTAAAATATTTATGCTCCTTTTTTTGGAATAGGAGTTTTATGAATGCCTAATATTATTACCAAAGATGGTGCGAAGATTTATTATAAAGATTGGGGCAAAGGACAACCTGTTGTTTTCAGTCATGGCTGGCCTCTAAATGGGGATGCTTTTGAGGATCAAATGTTCTATTTGACGCCTAAAGGTTACCGCTGCATTGCGCATGATCAAAGAGGGCATGGACGCTCAAGTCAACCTTGGAACGGAAATGACATGGACACTTACGCGGACGACCTTAGTGAGCTCATCGAAAAGCTTGACTTAAAAAATGTAATTCTGGTTGGACATTCAACTGGAGGCGGCGAAGTTACAAGATACATAGGTCGCCATGGAAACAAAAAAGTAGCAAAACTTGTGCTAATCAGCGCGGTTCCACCTTTAATGGTCAAGACAGCAGATAATCCTGGAGGGTTACCATTACAAGCTTTTGACCAATTACGCGCAAACGTCGTTGCTGACCGTTCACAATTCTTTAAAGACCTCTCGATGCCCTTCTATGGCTACAACAGACCAAACGCAAGAATTTCGGAAGGAGTTCGCGAGAATTTCTGGCATCAAGGCATGGTGGCAGGACTTCCAGCAGCGTATTTCTGCATCAAAGCATTCTCAGAAAAAGATATGACGGAAGATCTCAAAAGAATCGATGTGCGTCAGGTTGTGTTGGGGTCATCAGTTTTCTTCTTTGCAGTTGCCGCCTTAATTTTTGGAGTTCAATTCTTGGGGTCGAAGTCGCCTTCGCTTTATTGGTATGCTCTTGCCATTGGACTCGTTAGTATTGGGTTGTTTAGTGCTTTCGAACAAAAGACTATTGTCGATGTGCCCACATGGCTTGGAAGACTAACGTTATACACTGGGACTTTTTACTTGGTAGCTGCTCTTCTCGCGTCCAGAAAATCAACTACTGGCACTGATATTGCGGGCGGGTGGGCTGAAGCATTTAGGAGCAATCGCGAACAGTTTGCTACTTTGTTCAGTAACATGCTAGACGCGTTTCTCTATTGCAAAATCCTGGTTGACAAGAATGGAAAGCCCGTCGATTGGATTTTCCTTGACGTCAACGATGCTTATAGTCGAATAGTAGGGCTAAAGAGAGAGCAAATTATCGGCAAAAAGGTTAATGAGCTGTTTCCAGAAGAACCGAAAGACCCTGCAGACTGGATCGGGCGATATGGTCGTGTCGCGCTCACGGGAGAACCTGCCCACTTTGAAAGTTATAGGCAATCTTTGAAAAAATGGCTAAACGTTTCCGCCTACAGCCCAAAGAAAGACTATTTTATAGCACTATTTGTTGACATCACTGAACGCAAGAATGCGGAAGAAGCGCTGAAAGAAAATCAAAACCAATTGAAGGCTATTTTCGACTCCACACCGGATGGCGTAATATTATTTGATGAGAATTTTCGGTACGTGGAGGCTAATCCAGCTGCTGCGGCTATTTATGGTGTCTCGCGTGACCAATTGATCGGTCGATCAGTTACGGAGTTCACCGAACCGAATTATAACACCGATGAGGCAGTGCGCAACTTTCTCAAAACTGGACATTACTTCAGTGTAGACAAGATTAAGCATCCGGATGGAACATTTAGTATAGTAGAATCTACGGGTACAGCTAACGTTTTGCCAGGACGACATTTGTTCATCAACCACGACATAACCGAACGTAAGAAAGCTGAAGAAGCATTAACGCAAAGTGAGCATCGTTATCGTCAGCTTTTTAGTTCCATGACTGAGATGTTTCAAGTTATTGAGTTAATTTACGATAATGACGGGAAGGCGATTGATTATTATTACCGCGAAGTTAATCCTGCTTTCGAAAAACTTGTAGCAAAACCAAGAGAACAACTCGTTAACAAACGTGCAAAAGACATATTTGGAGTTGTTGAAGATTACTGGATCGAATTTTACGACCAAGTTGCCAAAACTGGAACTACCCTCCATTTTGAGAATTATGGCGCTGAACTTGACAAGTGGTATGAAGTTTATGCTTGGAAAACAAATGATAAACAAGTAGCAATCTCATTTACCGATATTACTGAAAGAAAGCAAGCTGAATTGAAGTTCTCGGAATACCGAGAGAACTTGGAGAAACTTGTTGAAGAACGTACTAAGCAGCTTAAGGATTCTGAGCGTTTAGCCGCTATCGGCGCTACTGCTGGTATGGTTGGGCATGATATCCGTAATCCGTTGCAGGCTATTACCAGCGATGTTTACTTGGCTAAAACAGAATTAGCTTCGACACCTGAGAGCGAAGAGAAAAAGAACGCATTAGAAAGTCTGCAGGAGATTGAAAAGAACATTGACTACATTAACAAAATTGTGCAAGACCTGCAAGACTTTGCCAGACCTCTTAACCCAAAGGCAGAGGAAGCTGACCTGAAACTGATAATTGCAGAGTTGTTGGTAAAACAGAGTATGCCAAATAACATTGAACTAAGCGTTAAAATAGAAAATAAAGCTGAAAAAATTAGTGCCGATTCCTACTACATAAACCGCATCATGCACAACCTAGTTACTAATGCTGTGCAAGCCATGCCAAATGGCGGCACACTAACTATACATGCCTTCCGAGGCCCAAAGGACATAGTTATTACTGTTAAGGACACTGGGGTAGGCATTCCTAAAGATGTACAAGGTAAAATGTTTACACTTATGTTCACGACAAAAGCGAAGGGTCAAGGCTTCGGTTTACCCGTGGTTAAGCGAATGACTGAGGCACTAGGCGGAACTATCACATTTGAAAGCCAAGAGGGCAAAGGAACCACTTTCACAGTACGTTTGCCTCTAAGTAGATGAGCTGTCTTTAGAGTATTCTTTTTCTCGTCAGCGCGCGCGATCCTATGTAGCCTTGGTTCTTGAGTCGTAAGCGAGCCATAGCACTTTTAATCAAATAGCGCTAGAAGCGACTTTGGGGCATAAGTCGGTCGTTAACCTCCTAGCCAGATGAGGTTGTGCCAAACGCCCTTGCACATGGTGGCGGTCTGTATTCGGTCGGCTCTGCGCTCCCAGATCTTCCAACCATTAAACCGTTTATCTGCAGAAAAACCACTCTCAGAATGCTCCCGCCTAAAATACTCCTGCAAAAACAGAAACGGATAAAACATAAAGTCCCTAATCATATCCTTCCAAGCATAGCACCCCCTAATTGTAGCATTACTCTTAGGAATCACATACAACAAAGTCTCTGCGCCGAAAAGCTCAGCGGTAGACTGACCTGCATAATACTGATCCAACCTAACACTCTTAGGCTCCACACCGCATTCATGCATAAGCGCCATCGCAGCATCAAAAGCCGCTTTCTCCGACTTCAACGACGCACCATACCCAACGTACATATGAGACTTAAGATCCATGAGCGCAAAAGCGTAAGTGAACAGCTTCTTTTTCTCCTCTTTAGTCACAGGTTTAGGCGCGGCCTTTGCTGGCGCTTCATTAGATTTTGCAGCATCTCCAGCTTTCTCTCTGACGCTGCGGTAATGCTTTGTGATACTTAAGCTATAGCCGGTTCCGTCTCCCGTTAGGTCGGCTTGCTTGATGTTCTTCTTCTGCACAAGAATAACGAACATGTTATGGATTATCATTTTGACCATGGGGTTGGAGTAGGCGCGTTGTATGGTTTTGTAGCAAAGGTCTAGCTCGTTTAGGGTTGTGAACATGGGGAGCATGTCTGCCATTTTTCGTCCGCTAAACTGAACAAGGTCTTTGGTGAAGAGTAGGAGTGTTTTCTGTTTGGCACTGGTGTTTGGGGGTCTGCCAAAAGGCTTGCCCTTGGTCTTTATGGGTGCGGCTGCGTGGTCTATTGTGTTTTGGATTTCTTGGAGGGCGGTTTGAAGTCGGTTTTTCCACGTTTTTTCGTAGGTTTGCCAGTCAGTGGGGATTTGCTGGGAGAATTCTTGTTTGTAGAGGTCGATTAGGGTGTTGAGTTCGGGTTTGAACTGGTCGAATTGTTTGTTTGTCAGCTTGCTTGTGGACTTGTTTGTTTGCATGTGTTTGTGTTTTGTCTGCAAGAAGCATATAAGTATATTTATGGATATCTTAAGTCTCTAGATTGTAGACTTCAAAAAATATATCCGTCTCAGCAACAATAGGATCTGTATGCCCCGAAAAGTAGAAATCATAAAAGACAACATAACGCTAACCGATAATGTGGAAGTTGTTTACGAGAAAATCGTAACCCGATTTGGAAGTTCAGCTAAAATCGACGCCCAAAAAAAGTATATTGGCAAAAGAGCCTACGTCATAATCCTCAAAGACTAAAGGACTTATGTCCCAAAGTCGCTAGAAGCTTAATGTTTTTATAATGCATTAACGCTAAATTTATTAGGGATTTATTTGAAGCGTGAAGAAGCAATATTGGTTTTAAAAGAGCTTTTTGATAAGTGCACTAATCTCGATGGTCATTATTTAGAAGTAATACCGCCTAAAGCTTCCAAAGATATGAGTTTGGGGTATCAAATACATATTAAGGCGACTCTTGACGAAGAAACAAGAACATGCATGCAAGACGTTCTAATGAAATATCAGCTTACTATTAAAGTCGAAGAAGAAGATAGTTTCATAATTTACAGCCCTCCCGCCCCTGTTCCCCAGAAGTAGAGCGATTTTGGGGCAAAGAAACAACTTTCATAGTGCGTTCCTCCCCAAAGAGCTAAACGGTAAATGGAGCTTCAAGTAAGTTAGCTTTCAGGAACCAACTCTCAATTCGAAAATCTTTTAATTAATTAGATGCCTTGAATTACTGCAAAGCTTTCTGATTCTTTTAGGAAAAGTTCATGTTTTTTCAGAATTGGTGCAATACATTGCTTTGAAGTACTATCGAGGGTGCAGTTTATTTTTGTCAGGTAACTTTTTGATGTGGAGGAAATTGGTGGGTTATCTAAAGAAACGCTATTCATTAAGATTATTCTTTGCACACTTCTAAGATTTCGTGAAGCACAGCGAGGGTTTCTGCTCTATCCATAACTTGCCAGTTCCAGTTGTGTTTATTGATTCAGTTTGCATTTATGCTTTGTGCGTACCACTCCAAGCGTAATAGGTAGTTTTTTAAGGTTGATGCTATA
The DNA here is from genome assembly GCA_050012335.1 of Bathyarchaeia archaeon. Lineage (GTDB taxonomy): Archaea > Thermoproteota > Bathyarchaeia > Bathyarchaeales > Bathycorpusculaceae > Bathycorpusculum. The sequence goes on along the minus strand of JBEKHJ010000012.1, from coordinate 8,508 downwards.
TCTTCTGCGCAGAAATTTAGGCGAGCAATCGCTCAAGCTCCTTCTCTTGTTCGCCCCCTTCACCCAAAAGTTGCGTAGTGCGGGTTGTTAGTATGGCACATAAACGAGGCAGAAAAAACCCTAAATTTTAATCTAAGTTAGCAGCGCAGGTATACCAGCTTGAAGTAATTCAAAATTGGATGCGTTGAGGATTCGCTTAATAGTTTAAACGAATCCCAGCGGGCCCGCTTCTTTATTTTTGTAATTTGGGTATACTTTTTTGGAAAGAAAATCTTTTATCGGACTTAATGCTAGCACGCTTACTAATTAATGGGGGAAGTAGAGAGTTGGTGGATGCCAAAAGAAGTGTTGTAATGAGTGCTGTAGGTGGACCATTATTCAGTATTTCAAAATATTTGAAAGAGAGCAAAGGTCATGCTATTTAGATGATAAACTCTTTAGGTACTTCAAAATAAGTTGAGGCTGGTCAAACGCTGTCTTTAATGCTCTCCTGGGGTTCTTGATGTGATTTATCAGCGATAATTTCTTGTATTCCTTAAGCGCCTGTGCAGCTATCTCTTTCACTTCTTCGGGGGTGAAGTCTTCAGTTGAAATCAACGGCATTCCTTTTGGCTGGCGAGCCTCAGCAAAAGAGTTCCAAGTCAAATTTTCCTGAATGTAACCTTTAGCCTTACACTCTTCATACAGTCTTGTGCCAAACGATGGCGTTGCAAAGAACAAGTGCATGCCAACGTCAAAATCACGTTTAAGCCGCAGCGCAAAATCAACGGTTCTCTGCATGTTCTCCTTCTTTTCGCCTGGAAAACCGATTATGTAGAATGCGCCTGTTTTTAAGCCGATGTCTCTGCAGTTTTTGGCTGCTTCTACTACGCGGTTTAAGTCAAGGCTCTTGCAGATTACGTTGTCTAAGATTTGCTGGTCGCCTGATTCCACGCCGAAAAAGACGCTTTGGCAACCCGACTGTTTCATTTTCTTTAGCAGGTTGAGGTTTAAGCAGTCTGCTCTGACGCCGTTTGGTGTTTCCCAACCAATACTGATTTTTTTCGTGATTAAACCGTCGCAGATAGCTTCGAATCTTGCAAGATCAAGCGTTAAGTTGTCATCTTCAAAGAAAATGTTCTTAACATTAAACTTTTCCACAACGTATTGAATGTGATTTAACACGTAACTTGCAGAGTGCGCCCTAAACTCCCTGCCCATATGCAAATGAACCGAACAGAAACAGCAGTTAAAGGGGCAGCCCCTGCTGGTAATCATTGATATCGCCCTGTTCTTGAAGCTGCGGTAACCTATCTTTTTGGGGCTTAGGTACTGCTCCATATTCACTAGGTCGTAGGCTGGGTAGGGAAGCTCATCCAAGTTTTTAATGAAAGGCCTCGGAGAATTTACCGTGACTTCTCCATCTTTGCGGTAGGCGAAACCAAGAATTTCGCTTAACTGCTTTTTGCCTTCAAAATACTGAGCTATATCAAGCATGGCGTATTCGCCTTCGCCTGTTACAGCGATGTCAACGTTTTTTGCCTCTTCAAGGAATCCTTTTGGCACCGTAGTGACGTGTGGACCGCCTACAACTGTTAAAATGCCTGGGTCAACTTGCTTGGTTAAGTTGCTTATTTTAAGTGAATTTTCTATTTGGCAAGTGAATGGTCCTGCTATACCAACGATGTCTGGTTTTCGACTGCAAATTTCCTGCTTTATCTGCTCAAACGGCATGCCAACGTTTATGGTTTCACCGTTTTTCTGGAATGAGTAATCAGTCATAAAAGCGTCTAAAATTTCCGTTTTGTACCCTGCTCTTTCAAGCACCGCCGCTATGTACATTAAGCCTATGGGCAGGTTGCCTGCGGGCTGTTCTGAGCCTGGATAAAATGTTTGAGGCGGGTTGATGAGAAGCACTTTCATTCAGGTTACCCAATGATTATTAAGTTGACCAGTCGGAGATATTTAAATTAACTTATAATTTAAATTATTATTTGGAAGTTCATAGTGTAAGCTGTTTTTTGTTTATTTATTCATATTCCAGAATATTTTATGGCGCTTAGTTAGCATGTTACAGTTATGCCACAACCACATAAGTTTATGAGCGGTTATTCGGCTCTACTATTGGTAACTATTGGTAACTTTTCCATAGTTTAATAGGAGGTGACAATTTTTTGAGTATGCGTCAAGAAGAAAGTAGAAAGGGCAAGATGACTGTTGCTGAAGCAGGGAGGAGAGGCGGAGAAAGAACTGCTCAAACTCATGGACGAGAATTTTATGAGGAAATAGGTCGCAAAGGCGGCGAAAAAGTTTCTCAAGAGCGAGGCCCAGAATTTTACAGCGAAATAGGAAGCAAAGGCGGTTCTGAGAGAGCCAAGCAGCATGAAGGCTCACTAGAAGCAAGAGGAAAAACAAGCCTGGAAGAAGCAGGACATAGAGGTGGACAAAGGGTCCGAAAACTAATCCAAGCAGGCAAAGAACATGAGGAAGAATAACAGGTTTTTTTATCAACTATTTTTGTAACTACTTGTTAATTTCCTTGCTCTTTAGATATCAAAGGCATAGTTTGTTTTTAATGGAGGTGAAAGGCATTGTCAAGAGAAGAAAAAAAAGGTAAAATGACTGTGGCTGAAGCAGGGAGGAAAGGCGGGCTAAAAACCTCCGAAACCCATGGAGAAGAATTCTATAGTGAAATAGGTCGCAAGGGTGGAAAGATAGGTGGACCGAAAGGTGGGCAAAGAGTCCATAAGCTTATCCAAGAAGGAAAAGAACACGAAGAGGAATAAATAAAACTGATATTCATCTTATTTTAGATTTGGAAAGCTCATTTTCCACGTTAAAAGTTTTTTCAATTTATTCGTGACCTATATTCCATTTTGGACTAAAAAGGGCTTTTTTCCCCGTTGTTACTGTGTTAAGACAGCCACATATGTTTAAAAGTTATGTTTCGGGCTAGAAAATTGGGAAATTGAGAAAGCGGCTGTTAACCCTTTTGTGGAGGTGAATTTATTGGCAGAGAAAAGGAAAGGAAAGATGACTGTTGAAGAGGCTGGGCGTTTGGGCGGTGAAAAGACAGCGGAGACTCATGGCCCGGAATTTTATAGCGAAATAGGAAGCAAAGGCGGTTCTGAGAGAGCCAAGCAGCATGAAGGCTCACTAGAAGCAAGAGGAAAAACAAGCCTGGAAGAGGCTGGGCATAGAGGGGGTCAAAAAGTTCGCAGGCTTATTCAAGCTGGAAAAGAACATGAACAAGAATAAACAAACAATTTTTTTACTGAACCGTCCCTTTTGAAGTCAAATGTGCATGTTCTGATTTCTTAGGGGGTGAAATACGCTGACTGAAAAAAAGAAAGGCCAAATGAGCGTTGAAGAAGCTGGAAGGAAAGGCGGCCAGAAAGGTGGACGAAAGACCGCTGAGACACATGGGCGAAAGTTTTATGAAGAAATAGGGAGTAAGGGCGGACATAGAGTTCGCGAGCTCATCCAGGAAGGAAAAGAGCACGAGAACGAGTAATTGTAGGCTAATTTTGTGCATTTTCTAAATTTTGGTTTTCAGGTTAATTTTTAGGAGGTGAATTTATTGGCAGAGAAAAGGAAAGGAAAGATGACTGTTGAAGAGGCTGGGCGTTTGGGCGGTGAAAAGACAGCGGAGACTCATGGCCCGGAATTTTATAGCGAAATAGGCAGAAAAGGCGGACAAAAGGTTCGCAAGCTTGTTCGGGAAGGGAAAGAGCGTGAAGAGGAATAAACGGGAGGTAATCATGTTTTTTCTTTCAAAGTTAATTCGTTTAAGAATATGGAGGTGAAAAGCAACGAGTAGACAAGAAACTAAAGCAACTAGGCGTAGAGGAATAGGTCAAGGTAGAGGAACTAGACGGCAGTATACAAATAGAAGCGGAAAATCTGGTCATGTGAGCCCAGCTATTGTAGAAAAGTATCTCGGCGGGATACATTATCCGTCTGAAAAGAAGAACTTAGTAAATAATGCTCAGAATAAAGATGCACCCGACGACGTGATAGATTTATTGAACAAGCTGCCAGATAAGACCTATAACTCGCCAATCGATGTAACAAAAGAAATAGGCAAAATTGAATAAACAAATAACTTGTCATTCAGCTTTCTTATTTCAGTTTTTTTACTAGAGCCTCCGCAAGTAGTTAAACCAAAGTTATGCTTGGTAGGTTTGTGATTGCTTCTTGATAACCACATATGCTTAAGGGCTATCCTTGGAATAGATAACAAGACAGCTTTTTTCAAAAAATATCGGAGGTGAATATTTTTGGCGGTTAAAAGTGAAGAAAAAAGGAAGATGACCCGTGAAGAAGCCGGCAGAAAAGGTGGAGAAAAAGTGGCAAGAGAAAGAGGTCGAGAATTTTATAGGGAAATTGGTAGGAAAGGTGGAGAAAAAGTAGCTGAAGAGCGTGGTTCCGAATTCTATAAAGAAATAGGCAGGAAAGGTGGCGAAAGCCGAGGAAGTAAAATCATTGGAACCAAAGTAACGCGTGGTAGAAGACGAAGGGCAGAAGTGGGACGTACTAAAAGAGAATGACAATGGATAGACCACACTTTTGCCTGCTCTTTCTTATTGTTTAATTTCTCATTCAAGCATGAAACGCCAAAATATTGAAATAATAATTAATTCTATTACGTTTTTATGAAGAAAATCCTTGTCCTATATTATAGCAGAACCGGAAATACTGAAAAAATGGCGAAAGCCGTAGCTGAGGGAACACAAATCAACGATAACATTGAAGTAGAATTAAACTTTCACGTTGAACTTGAAGAACTGAGCACTTTTGATGCTATAATTGTCGGTGCACCAACTTATTATCATGAGATGCCTTTTGATTTCAAAAGACTTTTCGAGGAAGTTGCAGCACAAGGCATAAGTTTGAAGGGTAAAATAGGCGCAACATTTGGTTCTTATGGATGGAGCGGTGAAGCACCAAAAAATATTTTGGAAATTATGAAAAACAAGTTTGAAATGTTTGTGGTTGAACCGCCTTTACTAGTTAATTATGTTCCTGACCAAAAAATGCTTAGCGCCTGTAGAGATTTAGGAAAAAGAATTTCCGAAAGCTTGATGAACAGGACTTAACATTTAAGCGGATGGGAGAAAAAAATGGAAAAATCAAAGAATAATCTCCTCGAATTTTTGAAAAACCAAATAGTAATAGAAAAAGAAATTGTAGCCTCCCTTGAAAAAGCACTTGTTGACATGAAAAATCCAGCTGTTAAAGGGGTCCTAAAGGGTATATCGTTGGATTCTGTGAAGCATGCAGAGCTTTACTCGGCAGCCATTACTTTGCTGACGCATGCTTCTACAGCATTAACCCAGGAAAATCTTGATGAGCAAAGAGCACTGGTGGAGAAACACATTGAGATAGAATCGAAATTAATAAGAAAACTTGAAGCTATCATGCCTACGATTGAGAATAAGAAGGTTGAGTTTCTCTTAAAAGCCATCTTAAACGATGAATGTAGGCACCACGCTATGCTAAAGATGGTTCTGGATATAATTGTTCACGGAGAAACCATAACAGAGGCGGATTGGTGGAAACTGCTCTGGGAAAACGCGCCGTTTCACGGAGCCCCTGGTGGAGGATAACAAAAAAGGAAAGTGCCTTTTGGGGATTGTTTGCTAAGAGTTAGCATTGTCATGCATGACTTGTTCAGAAGAGCTCCATGTCTCTTCGACTATTTGCTGAAGCTCCTGAAGTACTGAAGCTAACTTTTCACCTTTGCAGGTTAAACCGTAGGCTTTCGGCGTTTTTCTTATGAAAACTAGTTTTTTGCCTTTCAAGCCTCTTAGATACTTGTAGGTTCTTCCTATGGAAAGTCCTGTTTCTTTGGCAAGTTTTCCGGCGGAAATCCCCTCGTTTGGGATTGCGTCGTAAATTCTTCGTTCGGTTAATGTGAAGTTTTCTTTGTTGGGGTCTCGTTTTGATTTGAAGAAAAATATGTAGTCTCTTTCCATGGGAGTTTCTATTAAACCGGCTGAGCGTAAGCGTTTGAGGATTCGTGAAGCGATTTTTGGCGAGATAAGGGCTTCAACGGCTTCAAACGTTTTCGGTCCCGATAGTAAGGACTGTAGAATCGTTTCTTCATAACATTCTGAGTGGGCTGGTAGCATTTCGACAAATTCAGGGAAGTTTCCAAGTAACTCTGTTAGACGACCACCGAACGTGGTTGCGTAGTATTCGTCTCGTGCTTCGGTCGCTAGCCCTACCGCCATTAACGGCCGTAAATATTCCTCGCTGATGGTGTCTTGGCTGTGGCTGTGTCCTGTTTTTTTTAGTTCTTGTTGTAGTTGGCTTACTGAGTATCTGCCGTTTACGATTGCTTGTAGAATGTGCAGTCTCGTCTCATTTTTTAGCACGTTGAAGAGTTCTTTTATGTAGTTTGGGTTGTCCATGGTTTCGCGGAGTTTTCTTAGCTCGTTTTTTAGTTTGTATACTTGGCATCGGCTTATGCACTCTGAGGGTGTTATTGGAGCGCAGTTTCTGCATTCTGCATTAAGTGACCTGAGCATTCCCGCTAAGTCGCGGTTGTCGCCTTTTCGAGGTGGTGACAGGACGTTGCCCATTTGTTTATTCTCCTATCATGGCGCGTGTGTCGTGACGGGTAAGGAGAGAGAGATTGGGTGTAAAACTGCTTTTTTGCGATTGATAGCCCGTCATGACACGCGTCATAAAAATATGACAAGCGTCATATTTAAATAAGTTTCCACCAGAAATAAGAGTAATTGGTGCGAAACTTGATACTACCGTGCGAAGTGGGAGTAAAAACCGTTTTACCCGCAGTCAAAGCTATCATGGCAAGGTCAATCGTCGAAAAACATGGATTGAACGAAAAACAAACCGCAGAACTCCTTGGACTATCACAATCCGCAGTCAGCAGATACGTAAACAAAGAAAGAGGAAACCTCTTAGCAATCGAAAACGCGACTGAAGTCTTGACACTTATAGACCAAATGGTAACTCACCTCATAAAAGAACCAAACAACAAAACAGAAATCCTCAAGCTCTTCTGCCAAACATGCACGGCTATCCGAGAAAAAGGCTTAATGTGTCCATTTTGCCAAAAAGAAATGCCGACAGAGTGGGCGGAAAACTGCTTCTTCTGCCGCTAAGCTAGTTATTACTGGTTTGTTAAAAATTTTTTAGGCGTTTTTAATTTTCTTTTTCTACGCATAAATGAAGTTACAACAATGAATTCTGTTACGGTAACACCTAGCGTTGTTAGTACGGCAATTTGTACCCAACTTACGGGGCTCTGTAACCATATGCTTCAATCCTGATTACCGTTAAATTATCAGCATCTGTAAAGTAAAAAGGCGTTGCATACTTAGTTCCCGGGACATACTGGCAGTTTTTTGTGAAAAACATAACTCCTGTGTCAGCAGCAAAGTTGTCCACTGTACCCAATTCTTTAGTTGGCATTTGAATCCATGAACCGTTAGTTGCCAAATAGCTTATGCTTACTTTGCCATTGTATAGTACGCCTGTGGTGTTCAAGTTTAAGCCGACACCGTAATTATGCGATATTTGACTCCAGTCACCGCCGTTAGGATTATTTGTTATATCCATCAAGTTTCCGGTATATGATAAGGCAACGGGTTTAGCAAGTTCAAGCTGATTGTTGTACCAATACACAGAAATCGAAGCTACTATGATGCATGCTATGGCTAATATGCCGACAGCTTTTTTCCAATTCTTTTTTCGTTCTCCCTTTTGAAAGCCATTTTCTGGAAACTTATCAAGCAGTTGAACCGCTAAGTGTCCTCTTTCAGTCAAGCCATATCTTCCGTCGCCTTGCTTTTCTATGAGGCCTCCTAGCGCCTTTAGATGGTAATTGAATCTGCCTGTGTTGGCAACTTCTGCTAATTTCATCAGTTCAACATAAGACATTGGTCCATTATCGTTGAGACACTTTAGAATGGTTCTACGGGTCTTGTCTTTCAGGATTTTGTGAAGAGCAGAGAACTCTACGGTCATCTAATCACAGCGATAGAGAGAAAAGCAAGACTCTTTTAAGTTTATTTGACTATGGATCTTATCATAATTTATCACGGCAAAGCACGCACGTGCAACAGTTTGAAGATTTATTAAAAACGAATCTGTTCTGAATTTTGGGGAAACCACATTGTCTTATGATGAGAACGCTATTTTGGATACTATTGAGAAAGTAAGCAAAAGTGCAGCTAACATAAGCACAATTAAACTTGTCCACAACATTTTCTATCTTCACAAGAGAAAAATCAGTGAAATAGTTAGAATCCTTGCGTTACGCAATGGTAGGGCGCGCTTTTTTGAGTTAAAACTAAGCGAAGCGCCATAAGCAATTTTTTAGGAAGGGTTCAGTTGAGTCAAAGTCAAATTAAAGAAATCTTGAAATACAAGGTTATCGCGGTTGTTGGGTTATCCAAAGAGCCGGGGAAAGACAGCCATAGAGTTAGCGCTTACCTAAAACAGCATGGATACCGCATTATACCCGTAAATCCATTTGCAGATGAAGTTCTTGGCGAG
>JBEKHJ010000011.1:0-28250 GCA_050012335.1 Bathyarchaeia archaeon | reverse complement strand
TGCTTCAACCGCCTTGCTAATGGGCGTGATATTCGGCGGGATGAGTGGGGGTTTCGGAGGAGGACGCAGGCGCCTTTTTGAGGGTGGATTAGGAACAGGCGGCTTGTTGACCGGCGCTCGTGGGTTGGGGCGGATGCGGATAATGGCTTTTGGAATGGGGATGGGATACGGCGGCGGAATGAAAAAGACCGAACAAATGGACGCGAACTACAACTTCCCTGTAATTGCGCTAAAGGCTCTCACGGACTATCAGCCGCGGGACTACCAATTCAATCTCGAAGGCAGAGAGCTGTTTGACATTTCCAAGTTGCCCAAGGACGTTAAGATCCTCAACGGAGACATCAGCGAAGACGTTGCCAAATCCCAGGCAAAGACCTTGGTCGATCAGCTCCAATCACAAAAAGCACACGCGAAATATCACATGATCCAATCGATAAACACTGAGTCGGATGTCGGGGACGTGGAGCTGCTCCACGCTCCAATATGGTTCGCGAAGTACGATCACAAGGGGAACAAAATCGTGCTGGTCATTGATGCCAACTCTGGCAGAGTGATCAACAGTCTCGGCCTCTGAGAGCGGCAGCGCGCTTCTACACTTGTGCGCTCGTCTCTTTTTTCCTGTGAATACACATGTGATACCTAAAATCCTAAAAAGGCAATAAGGATTCCTGACATTGTGGTTAGCCCTGTGACTGCGTTGGAAACATAAGTGGCTTCTGGTGAATGATTGGCGATTATGCCTAATCCAAACACAATAACGCTTACTGCTATTAGTATTCCAGAACTTTCAGCCATTCAAAATGTATTTCAACCACGTGTTTGAGGTTGCTGCCTTGGTGGAGTTACAGACGGTGAAGGATGCTTAGAAGTTTTGACGCAAATAGGATAAAAGTCCAATGAAAAAAAGTTAGGTACGCCGAAATATTTATTAGGTGTACCTAAACATTTTTTAGGTATGCCTAAATCCGAAGTAACATCAAGCAAAAGCATGCAAGATTACCTCAGAGCAATAGCGGCGCTCTCAAACAACGGCGACCCCGTCAACACAACCGAAATCTCCCGATACTTCAAAATTGCCCCAGCAAGCGTAACTGAAATGATAAAAAAACTATCCGAAAACGGTTACGTAAAATACTCATCATACCACGGAAGCACCCTCACAGCAAAAGGTGCCAAAGAAGCCCAAAAAATCACCCGCAAACACAGATTACTTGAAAGGTTCCTCTCCGATGTGCTACACATTGGAAAAGATCAAGTCCACACTCAAGCCTGCGAAATGGAACACACATTATCAGACGAAGCGGAAGAATCACTTTGCCGCTTCCTTAAACATCCTGATAAATGCCCCGATGACGACAAAATAATTCCTGCTTGTGACCTGCCTTTCTCAACATGTGAGGAATGCATCGCTTTGCATAAGAAAGGCTTAGAAGAAGTGGGAAAACGCCAGCAGAACCTTCAATCGATATGCAATCTTAAATCAGGCGTCAACGCAAAGGTCTCCTTTATCAGAGGCGAACACAGAACCCTTCAAAGACTTCTCGACATGGGATTAACTCCTGGAACCCAAATAAAAATCGAAAGAGTTGCACCGCTAAAAGGACCCATTGAAGTGTGTGTAAGAGGTTCAAAAGTTGCACTTGGGCAAGACATCGCTGCAAACGTTTTTGTGGAATCAATTCAAAAACCGAACTAGGCCGCTGATTAGATATGTCATGCCACTCAGATTCATCCTCTAACTCTAAGAAACAAAAAAACAATGGAAAAACCTTAACTATCGCCTTAGCCGGCAACGCCAATGTTGGAAAAAGCGTCCTGTTCAACCAACTTACAGGTTCAAGCCAGATAATCGGTAACTGGCCCGGCAAAACGGTGGAGAAAGCCGAAGGCACACTCACATTTGAGGGGCAAAAAATCACGGTTATTGACTTGCCCGGCATCTACTCGTTCTCCACGTTCGGTATGGAAGAACTCGTTTCCCGAGAATACATCGCCACCCAGAACCCTGACGTTGTCATAAACGTGGTTGACGCAGCGGTTTTAGAGCGGAACTTGTTCTTCACCATGCAACTCATCGAAATGGATGCCCCGCTTGTTATTTGCCTGAATCAGGTTGACGAGGCGAAGAAAAAAGGCATAACCATCAACCGCAAAAAGCTCGAGCAGCTCTTAGGCGTGCCCGTAGTTTCCACTGTAGCCATTCGGGGCGAAGGAATATACGAACTAACCAAAACCGCCCTCACCGTCGCACGAGACCGCCAAAACCACAAGTCCCAACTCAGATACGGCGCCGAGATTGAGCAACGCATAAGCAAACTGGACCAAACCGTCCAAAACGCCAACCTGAACCTGAATTATCCTTCCCGCTGGGTCGCCATCAAACTGCTTGAAAATGACCCTGAAATCAAAAAGTTAGTGGCATCTTCCGAATCTGTCAACAAGGCTTCCGAAGCTTTGGCTGCTGAAATCTCCGCAATCCACCATGAACACTCGTTTGCAGTCATTGCTTCGGAACGGTATGGTTTGGCGAGCAAGATTGCGAATGAGGTGCAGTGGCAAGCCGAAGTCCGAACAACCGTTTCTGACAGGATAGAGTGGATAACTACTCACCGAGTCTTCGGCTATGTAACGTCTGCAGCGGTGATTGCAGGTTTATTGGTTTGGACATTCAGCATCGGCAACCTGCTTTCAGGATTATTCTCTAAGGGCCTATCGTTTTTTTCGCCTGTTGACCCTGCTTTGAGTGGGTCAATTCAGGGCATACTCTGGAACGGAGTATGGGGCGGAGTAGTCGCAGGTTTAACGCTGATTATTCCGTTTGTTGTGCCCTTTTACCTGATGCTTGCCATGATTGAGGACTCAGGCATTCTCACCCGTGTGGCGTTCATGATGGATAGCGCAATGCACAAAATCGGCCTTCATGGCAAAGCGCTAATTCCCATGATTCTAGGTTACGGTTGCAATGTACCTGCCATTCGCGCCTGTAGGATCATGGAGACGAAGCGTGAGCGGTTGCTGGCGACGTTTGCAATCACGTTTGCTCCCTGTACCGCTAGAACAATCGTCATTCTTGGTTTGGTGGCGGTTTTCCTAGGTCCCTGGTGGGCGTTATCTCTGTATGTCGTAGATATCGCGCTTATTTTCGTTCTTGGAAGAATAGCGTTGAAAGTTGTTCCCGGGCAGTCCACGGGATTGATTATGGAGATGTCCTCTTTCAAAGTGCCTTCGTTGTCCGTGGTTGCTAAACAAACTTGGGCGCGAACCAAGTCCCTGTTATACATAGTGTTTCCGCTGTACATCGCTGGAAGCGTCGTAGTTCAAGTCTTGTATGCGGTGGGTGTTCTGCAGCAAGTAAGCAACGTGTTATCACCTATTACGGTGTTTTGGCTGGGGCTTCCCGCTATAGCCGGGATACTCCTTATCCTCGGGTTCGTTCGCAAGGAAATGGTGCTGTTGGCTGCGGTTGCCATCTTTAGCTCAACCAATCTTGCTTTGTTCTTCAGTCCAGTTCAACTAGTGACGCTTGCCTTAGTGAACATGATTTACATTCCATGTTTGTCTACGGTTGCTGTGCTGGCGAAGGATTACGGTTGGAAGACTGCCGCTGTCATATCAGTCGCAAACTTTGCCGTTGCGATACTGGTAGGCGGAATAGCTTTCCGTCTCCTTTCGCTAGTTCTATAAACCTGACAACGAAACTAGAAGCAAATTGGCAAAGTCTAGTGGTCAAGCTTTTTTGGTAAAGAAGAAAACGCCGTAAACCTTGTACGGTAGCATCTGTTGAAATTTAAAATTGCCTGCTTCAATTTCTGATTTCAGCGTTTCTGGATTTTGGACTGGAGCGCCAGGAAAGATGCCTTTCTTCACGACTTCCACAATTATGAGCTTCGCCTCGGGCTTCAGAACCCTGCCGAACTCCTTTAAAACTGCTTCACTTTCGCCAATCTCATGGTAGACTGTCACGAGAAGTATCATGTCAACTGAGCTATCTCCAAGTTGAAGACTTTTGCCGTCACCCTGCAAAAACTGAATATTCTTAGCTCCTGCCTTCGCAGCTTTCTTTTGGGCTTTTTTAAGCATCTCGAGTGAAAGGTCAACCGCCATCACCATTTTGGCTTTCTTGGCAAGTTCTATTGTGTAGTAGCCGGGTCCACATCCAAAATCAACTACAACATCGGTTGGGCTGATGGCAAGTTTCTCTACGAGTTCGGAAGGTGGCTGAATCCACCGTCTTATCGGGTTATCTAGAAAGAAAGCGCCTGATGCTGAATAGGGGTGTCCTTTATGTGACATGCTTTCGACTCTTCCATTTAACTGGACTTTTTCCTTAATTAGCCTTTGTTTCTTGAAAAATATATGTTTTAGAGTTTGAAAACATTCTGGAAATAATTGTTACGTTGATTTTGGCATAGTATTCGCCTATGATGACATTGCCACATCGCGCGCAAACTATAACGCAAAAAACCAAAAATGTCTCCCAGCGGACCCCCATACGTTTTGCTTATAAGGGTGCAAGGTAGGATTTGAACTCTCAATGTGATGGAGAGGTCACCCTCACAATTCCTTTTTTTAGTGGACTTGCTTATCTTTTTGCAACAGTTTCCGCTAACTCAAGTATTCCGAATTCTTCTCGCTCTTTAGAGCAAAGCTTTTCGTATATTTGCAGTGTCTGCTCAGCAGCTTCTCTCCACGTAAAATATTGCAGTACCCTCTTTCTCCCGTTTTCTCCCCATTTCTTAGCTCGATCAGGATCGGAGAGTGTTTCTTTGATTCCCCATGCGATATCAACTGGACTTCCGCCGTTTACATGCACACCGTTTTGATCAGGCCCATACGGTACGACCTGTTCCCTGAAGCCGACTACACCCTGCGCTCCGACTATTATCGGTTTTGCCATTGACATCGCTTCGAGGCTTACAATTCCGAAGGGTTCGTACGTGGATGGAAAAATGCAAACGTCTGCGGCTGCATAGTGAAGAATGCGTTCTTTCTCAGGCACAAACTCGAATCTGCAGGCAACTTTGTCTTTTATGCCAAGTCTATTTGCCAACTCGGTTACGTCATTTTGCTGTTCGCCCTTTCCCAGGATAACCAATTTAGCGTTTGGATAATCTGCTAATACTGTGGGCATCGCTTGAATCAAATTTGTTACGCCTTTGACCCATGCCAATCTACCTAGGAACAGGATCATTTTATCATCGGGCTTTATTCCGTATCTTTTACGTATCGATTCTATTTCCTCAGGCTTGGACTTGTTTGGATTATACACCGCGGGATCTACGCCGTTCCAAACAACGCTTATTTTTGATTTTGGCCATCCGTGCCTCACTAGGTCTTCCTGCATTGCGCAGCTCACCGTTACTATACTGTCTACTTCTTGGGAGGCAGCCCATTCTAGATGTGAGACCACTTCTGAACCTTGCCCGCCGCCTCTTCCCCATTCTGTGCTGTGAACATGAAACACAACAGGAATCTTTGTTTCGTTCTTGACCATCATGCCAGATATGCTGCTAAGCCAGTCATGTACACAGACGACATCATAATGGCAGCCTTCTTTTTTTAACATGCTGTTTATGAACTTCGTTGCGCAGAGTACGTTGTAAATAAATATGTCGTTGAACATACTGATGTTTGTACCCCATTTTTTTAGGTCATCAGTAACAAACATTGGAAAGATATTGCTTGCATTCGCGATTAGGGGTCGATGCACCTCAACTCCTTTGATGATCTCTCTAGTTTTCAGGTTTCCAGGATTTAGTGTGAAGACTGTTACGTCATTGCCCATCGACACATATTCACGCGTTATGTATTCTGCATAGGTGCCAAGTCCGCCTACGAGAGCAGGTGGATATTCCCAAACGAAGAAAGCTATTCTCAATCACAGTCACCATTGGTGGAACATTTCTTCACGTGGAGCTTTATCGGCCAGTGCTCCAGCAAGGGTATTCCAACCTAAAATCGATTCGAAACACATAAATAAGTTATGAATTGGCAATTCTAATTCAACTTAACTGGAATTATTTGGCTGGGCTTAAGCCTTTACAACAGCGATCCAAGATAACATTCTGGGGGCTGTTCAGCTTGTTTTCCTTAGAGCGGTCAACATATCTTGAGAAAATTCTGAAGCGCCCCCAAAAGAGCTGACGCTAGTCAGTCACTTCCATGAGCTATTTGGAGTTATCATATTCTGTTGAAGTATTCCAGTGGGGCATACCAGAAAACTGTAATTGATTTTTTGCAATCTGGGTTTTGGCATTCATACTTCTTTTTCACAACATCTCCATGGTAACTATTTGGTATTGGCTTAGCTGATGAGAATGCTGAATGGAGTCTATCCGGCGGTTTAACTTCAAGGATTTCATAGCAGAAGGGGCATTCGAGGACAGCCATAATACACCCTCAAACTATTAATGCGCTAACCTGCGGTAAAAACTTGGCGATAATATTAAGAAAAACTGGTTTTGGTTGGTTGGCTTAAAATTTAAATTCAAGCAAGCAAGCATTAGCTTGATAGGTGAATACCTACTCAGCGATGGGAACATTTTCCCCTCTCTTCCTGAATAAGAAGGGGCTTTTATTTTCCAATCGTTGAGTAGGAAACTCACCTAACCTTTTCTTTCAGAGGTTAAAGTAAAATTAGCTCTTAGTTATTTAATTAATTGAATAATGCATAATATAACATTAATTTCCGCTGGTTAAGTGGCTCAAACTAATGGGCACTCGCAAAGTAGAATACCACCTGTTACTACCCCTTTAATTTTTCTCATTTCCTATAATGTAATCACCCGCAAATCCCTCTTTTTTCTTTTTAAAATTAATCTTTCTCAAGATTAAAATCCTTATGTTTTAAAATAAAACAACCAGGCAAGCGATACTGTTAAGTTAAGTTAAGTTAACCTGATTTGGTCACAGAAGCCTTTGAGCATTTTCTTAATTTCAGGGTCTTTTGCGGCTTCTTTTCCCAATTCGGTAAGTTGACTTTCGGTAAGGTATAGTGGTCGTGCAATCAGTTTTCCAGTGTTATCGCAATATCCGAATCTGAGGTTAATTTTGTCTTTATGGGCATCATCTGTAAACTTCAAAAGGTGAATAACAGGTGACCAAGTTTTATAGTCTACTCTTGCTTCGTGGGTTACTATTCCATATCCGTTTCCCTTAAAATCAAAAAGCTTACCAACATTAGAATTTCTTGATGCCATTTTCAAATCCACCAAAAGCACTTCTGTGTCTTAACCTGTTAAGCCTTTCGATTAATAGTTACTGAGAACATTCCTGTTCCAACAGATACTGTTAAGTTATTTGTGGTGACTGAGAACCTTCATTTTTTTCTCTAAACGGATACTGTTAAGTTATCCAAATGTAAAGATTCGCTGTAAAAGAAAACTGTGACGGCGCCTTCTTTGTTTCCTGCCAGAAGCTTTTCTTCAATCTTGTGCTTATCTACGCTCTTCTTTTTCTTCCGGCGCTTCTACTTCTCTTTTAATTTGGGAATTAGCTTACTCGCCCATTCAATTTTAGTAGAGTAAGCTTCACGCAATTGTGGAGAAGTAATTGGTTTCCATTCTTTAGCCATTGCAAGCATTCGACTTTTGGATCTACTAATCTTGCTATTTCGTTTTGGCTTTTTCCTCACCGGTTTATAATGTTCAGGGTTCATATTCGATCTCCGCTAGTTCAAGCTTAGATACCTAACATATAGGTTTTGTCACCTTTTTGGTTTAGGGTGCTACTGCCAAAGGGTTAGTAAACTGTTTCCGTGAACGGAACAAACCCCACACGGACACCCAACAACAACATCAAACACAGGTAGTATTCACGTAAGCCAGACACTTTAAGTGTACAGGTAAACACATAAGCCCACCTAAACGCGTCTGCCTGTTGCTAAATCGTCTCTTTTGTGTCAATTTAGGCAATGGCTGGGCGCCTCCAAAGACGAAAGAGAACTCGGTTAGAAAGCGCCTTAATGTTTACTTAGTGCCCATTTCGCGAGGTTTTCCTACTCTCGCGTAAGCTTTATTTCAATTGTTGAAACCATCCGTGATCTGGTTTCGCCCTCTCTTGGCGGCATCTCCTCTGTTCCTATCGCGATTTTGCTTACTTTCAGGTCTCTTAGGAAGCGATTCCTGGTTATTTCAGCTGCGTCAACAGCTGTAGTTATCGCTTGCCCTCTGGCCTTCAAGGTTATTTCCTTAGCATTGCTTGCCGATAGGCCCGTAATAATCGCTAGAACATAGTCCATAGGCATTTTATTTCCAACGAAAACAATTCCCGATTTTTCTGCCATTTTCCATCACCGTTTCATCATTGTTTATTATTTGTAACGTTGCTTTGTACTTCTCATCCTTCAACAAGAGAACGCTACTGCCCTATAGTGCGCAAGCTTCCTTATAAAGCGATTAGACACCAAGGCATCATGAGGCTGTTTTAGCGCGGCTCCCTTATCCTAGCGCGCAACTACTATGAGATAAACTTTGTAATCTTCAGTTTCAATTTACTTGTTCAGCCTTAAATATGCAATTGCGTATATTACAAGTGTAATAAATAGAAGTTTCATAACCAGTGATTCAAAGGGTATCAATTCTCTATTCTATTACAAATGTTACAATGTGCATAGGAAGGTATTTGAAATGGAAGCAGTTGCAATGACTTTTCTTGGAATTCAAGAGCGAATTTGGACTAAACTTACGGCGGCAGGAGCCACTTCAATAGAAAGAGCCGTGACAGTTCAAGAGGCTCACTTAGATATGCAGGAACAAAACTGGTTGAACTATATTGCTGGCGGTTTGTTCGCTAGGGTGAAAAAGACACAAGACAAGCGATACTACACCGCAGATCACAGCTAAATGAAGGCTCGCCCAATCTAAAGTTGGCATTAATTCGCGCTTAGCGCGTAATCATGGAAAGAGGAGAGAAAATAGCTTGGAAGAACCGCGGGAACTGGAAGAGTTTCCAGATGAAGAATGGGATGAGGATGAAGAGGAGTGGGATGATATAGGAGATGGCCTCGGCGAATCAAGAAAAGCGCGGTTCTAATTCACAAAGCGTATATCCATGATAGTTGTAATTTATGCAGAAAGGTTTCGATATGAGACGGTCCAAGCTTGAAATGTACGTGGATATCCTTAAGGTTCTTGCGCAGCGTGGTCCATTGAAGCTAACTCACATAATGTACAAGGCTAACGTGAACTGCAAAGTGCTGAAGGAATACTTAGACTTCTTAGTCGGTCAAGGCTTGGTTGAAGAAAGAATTGTGGGGAAGCGAAGAGTGGTTTACACAATTACTCAGCGCGGCGTAACGGTTCTGAAATACTTCAGAGAACTGGAAAAAGTGCTTCCTATAGTGGAAGAAGCCAGAAACGGCATGTTTGTTCCTTTTTGACTTCCGTCTAAATTAAGCGTACAAAGCGCGCATGCATGTTCCTAAAATGGTTAAAAATGGTTAAAAGTCCGCTTTTGGCGTTTAGGTCGCATGTCAAAGCATGTTCTCTGAATGGAACCATCCAGCGTGTTAGAAAGCAAAAAGGCGAATTATGACCACTTTTGACCAATTTCGGAACACCCATGCGCGCCGAGAATAAAGACTTGAACCCGTTTGGGTTCAAATCCCCAAGAGACCTAAATCAGCCCAGGTTAGAATCCAACCAAAAATTTCCGCAAAATAGCTTGCTTGTACGCTTTTATCTATCAAGTTGTTGATTGGAGGGCGCACGAAGTTTTTTCTTTCCGCGAGCATTTTACGCGGCTGTTTGATTTTAGACAGCCTACAATTCGATTTGAGCGCGCGCGTCCATCTAATTGGATAAAAACCGAATTTTTCCCATTTGCAGCATTAATTTGTCGATTTGCTCTTAGCAAATTATATTTGGCGCGCTCGCTTTGGACAAGGTGTTGTTAAGAACGGTAAGAACCATCGATGAGTGTGATCCCTTGGAAGAAAAACCCAATGTTCTAATCGTCGGAGCGGGCGCAATCGGTTTAAGCGTAGCAGGTTGGATTTTTCCTCACAATGAAAACTTGCATCTTCTAGCACGAGGCGAAAGCGTTGCTGCGATTAGAAGCCACGGGTTACGGCTTTATCAAATAGGTCAAGAAGCCACAACTGTTCCAATACCGGTGAAAGTAATTGAATCATTAGACGAGATTCCGCCTCCAGACATTATAATCATTACCGTGAAAAACTATGACCTCGACCGAACAGCTCAGACGCTCCAGCACCAACTCGGAAATTATCAGCCAATAGTTGCGACCCTTCAGAACGGCGTAGACAACCAGCAGATACTGCCCAAGTATTTTTCCAGAGCAATATACGGCGTCGTTTGCTACAACGCATGGCGAGATGGTGTCGGGAAAGCCGCGTATGTAAGACGAGGATACCTAATTATTGGGACTCTAAGAAATGACCTGCGACCTGAACTTCAAAGCGTTGAAGACGTCTTCAATTCCGGATTAGAATGTTCTATCACCGATCGTTTACAGGATGCAGCTCACTGCAAATTAGCAATTAATCTCATAAACGCATTGATGGCGCTAGTGGGGTTTCGAAAACGGTCCATTGAGTCTGAAAAGATTCTTGTGCACATGACAACTAGATTGCTATGGGAAGGAATTCAGGTGCTGCAAGCGGCAGGTTTTAAGGAGCATGAGCTTGGTAGCCTGCCTTCTTGGAGTGATATCCGAATAGCTGTTAATATCCCAGAATCACCTGCAAATCCCCTTTACGACTTTATCGTCAACAGGGTCGGACCGACTAGCATGACACAGGACGTGTTCAGTGGAAAGACAACCACAGAACTGGAATCATTGAACGGGCATATGCTTGAGTTAGCCCGCAGGGTAGGGGTTCCGATGCCGATTAACCAATCTATCTATGAGATCGCTAAGGAACGTTTCTGCTCCGGCTTCAAACCCATCGAAGAAATTGACCTTTGGGAAATGCTAAACAATAGAATTCTCGACCGGTCGCGCGCTGCCTTGTCCCGAAATTAATTAATGCAGTTGGGGTCCCCGGAAGAGCTTAATTTCGTTATACCAATAGCGCTCGACAGGCGCCCTTCTCACATAATAGCTCGTTAGCTGCAATGATTATCCTAAGAAGACCAACAGCACGGAAAATGAACGCAGTTCGCATTAACAGCTGGAGATTCAATTAACTTCTATTTTCCCCAGAATGATTACAAATTTGATTCTGAAGGGTCCTTTTCTTTTTCTTCAACTTGCTTCTTGTTTAAGCGAATTATGAGTTTGTGGTTTTTCTTGACAAGAGCTACATCTTCTTTTTCTATATTGTCTGCAACTACTTCTCCGTTGTATTTCATACGGCTGGTATAGCCTAGTTCTTTTAGTTCGTTTATGAGGAGTTCGCGTAGTTTTCTTAGTTGTTCGCTTGATGTTTGTGGGTCTCTGGTGAAGCAGAAAGTAATCGTTTTTTTGTCAGGGTCATAGTTTGCTCGCGTGCCTTTGCCAAGTTTTTCTACGTGACCCCATATTGTTTTGTCGCTGGAATCTCTCATGTTTTCACCTTGCTATTTCTCTCTTTTAAAGGAGCCATGTCCGCCTGCCTTAGTGATGTTTGTGACTACGCTTTGGCTTACTTCTTCGAGAAGCTCTTCGGCACGTTTCCAGTTATCAGCTGAGACTTCTATGCTGTATCTGGGAGCGGCGATTACGCAGAATTCGATTTTGGCGTCTTTAGCTTTTTGTGCTTTCTTGGCGTCGATGAATGCGTCTTGGATGCATTTAACGCCGTTGGGTTTCATGCAGCGAATTTCCAGTGTACCCCTGACTTTTACCATTTTGAGACGAATGCGTTCTTCTGCAACTTGGGCGAAGGCTTTGGCGATGTCTTCAGGTATGTCGAGTTTGGTTAGTGCTTCTGTGCCTTCTTTGAGTACTTTTTCGAAGCCTTCGTATAAACCGACTCTTTCTTCAAGGATGACGCCTGCTTTTTGGTAGACTTCATGTATGGGTAAGCCTACTTTTTCTGCTACTGCACGCAGGAGTACTTCGCCTTTGCGGTCTTTTTTCCAAGCTTTGATTTTTTCGATTCTTTCGCGTTTTGTAACGCGTCTCAGGGATAAGTCGATGTGGCCTTTTTCAAGGTCTACTCGGAGAACTTTTAGGACCATTTTTTGTTTTTCGCGAACGAAGTCGTGGACGTTTCTTATTCTGGCGCTGGCGATTTCGGAGATATGAAGGAAGCCTCGTTTGTTGTATTCGTCTAGGTTAGCGTAGGCTCCGTAATCCATCACATTCTCTATGGTGGCGATTATGAGGTCGCCAGATTCAGGCCATTCAGGTTTATGTTCAGACATTATGTACATCTACTCTTACTTCTTTCATTTCTTGTTTTGGGTTTATTTTATGAGATAAGGATTTTACTGCTACAATTTCGACAAAATTTCGATGAATAGAACTTATATTCTTGAAGAAATGGGTATCTGCTCGAAAAGGATGGTTGAAGGGAAATAAGGTATTCTATTCCTTCTTATCCAACTTGACTATGTAAATTTCTTTGTTGCGGACTCTGAGCGCTGTATTGAATTTTCTGTCTGGTTTCTTGTTGTATGACTTAACTCTGAATGAGAATGGCGCGTACAATGATCTTACCGTTTTACCCTCAACCTCAACCTTAAACATCTTCTCAGGACTCTCAATAATGTGCTTGAAAACCGCATCATACTCGGGAATCTTGGCGAGTTTTCTTCCTTCAGGTATTTCTTTCACTGGAGTTGCTTTTGCTACTATTTGCTTATTCTTACTTTTTTCTAGCTTAGACACATGTATTCACACTATATACATGATAAGCATACTATATAACACTAGTAGTAACATTAGTACAAATAACAATGGTTAAGTCAACATAATAGTAAATAATAGAAGCTAGAACAAAGCCTAAACGGGAAAAGTAAGCAACTGATTTTTGACTGTTTAGCTTCAGAAAACACCTTTGGAGCGCGAAAGAAAATCGCGCGGTCCTTTTTTGCTGTGTTGCTCAAAGAACACGCATATTTCACCTTATTTTCTGTTAGAAGGGTAACGTTTTAGAGTGTGTGATGTTTTTGTTTGCTTGGTTGGGGGTGGATATGTGAGCGTGTCGAGTAGGAAAAAGAAGAATACGCAGCTTGAGCATGATAAGAAAATGCAGCGAGAAAAGGATCTAAAAAAGAAACAGATGCGACAGCAACTTCCTGCTAAAGGAAAGAAATAACGGTCTTAAGCGTGAAAGACGAGAAAACTTCTGTAATTTTACTTTAAAGGTAACTTGGGAATGGTTGATGTCGCCTTTTGAGACTTTTTGTGACGTCTGCGAGAAGAACTACCAATCTATGCTTTAAGGTGTGTTTTTTGTTAAAAGACTTGCGACAGTAAGTTCTGCTTCAACGCATTTCTAATATTATCCTTAAGGGCTAGTCCTTGCTCGTGCTATTTTACTTATAATGGTGCAGGGGTGGGATTCGAACCCACGAACGCCTACGCGATAGGGTCCTAAGCCCTCTACTTTTTTATCCAGACTTCAATTTGTCTCGTTAGTCTTTCTAAGCATTTCAGAAATTTTATTTTCAAGTTCAGGAATGCCCTTCTCGACAGTTTCCCAGACTAAGTCTATGTTTACACCAAAGTATTGATGAATTAGTTTGTCTCTCATTCCAGTAATATCGCTCCATTGAACCTCAGGGTGTTCTGCTTTCAGTTCTTTGCTCAAATTCTTTGTTGCTTCGCCGATTATCTCTAAAGCCCTTACAACAGCATACTGCTTTTCTTTGTTTTCGAAAAACTCTTCTTTAGTCAAGCCCTTTCATAAACCGCTTTATGTCGGAAATAGCATCTAGAATATGCCTAAGATACGCTTTATCTTTTCTCATAGATAACGCGCATCTCTTTTCGAACATCTTCCACGACATAAGGGCTTAAGCTACTAAAAATTCCAAGATCTACTTTTTTCTTAAACACTTTTGTTAACTCATTTTCTATCCTAACTAAGTCGAACAGACTTTTCGCCTTGTTTTTGTCAAACTCGATTGCTATGTCAATATCGCTTGTTCTTTTCTGTTCTCCTCTCACAAAGGAGCCAAATATAGCCATAAAGATGATGTCATTTCTCTTGCAGATTTCAGCTATTTTTTCCTTTAATCCTCTTTTCTGAAGAATTTTCGGCAAATTTTCAATTTCCAATTCCATGTTTGTCTATTAAAGACTCCTCAGAACTTAAGTCTTCTTTACTCCAGCTTGGCGAAAAACGAAAAATCCCGGAACTGATCTCTAAAGTTTTTTGTATTGGTGCAGGGGGTGGGATTCGAACCCACGAACGCCTACGCGATAGGGTCCTAAGCCCTACTCCGTTGACCTGGCTTGGAGACCCCTGCCGTGACTTCAGCGTTGAGAATACGTTTAGCCTCCTTTAATATTTATTTACCCCTCAAGCTTTCGCGATTTCAGCGTATTTCCGCAGGTTTATTCCGTTGAGAAAATTCTGGTTGACCGTAAGCTCTTTATTTCATATCGCATGTTGTTTCAAAGAGAAATGGATTTGCCTCGGTAGCCTAGCCCGGTGGGGCGTTACCTTGGTAAGGTAATGGTCGCGGGTCCAAATCCCGCTCGAGGCTCCACTCAACTTTTGCTGATCAGGTGCGTTTAAAAGTTTATTCGGCATTAAACCGCTAATGCTTCGACACCCTTATGAAAGAGGCTTGGTTCCGCAACACCCTCATGATCGACAAGACACTGCTGTATCTAATTGTCGCGAATTCAGGCAACATTATTCTCGTCGCCAAACATTATAAGGACACTGACTCCAACAGTAAGTGCTTGCCTTGTAAATGCAGTCCCGGCACTCGGGATTACTAAAAGGTCTAGGCTTACTCACAAAACACTCGCCGATCAACCAATATAGCAGAATCCACATATAGGCTTTTTCAACCAACAAGCATACAAACATTCCAAGAACCTCTGGAAGTTTTTCAGTTTCGATTTTTGTTTGATATGGTTCAGAAATGGTTCTTTTAGTTTGTTGGTGCTAAGCAAGTTTTAATAAAGAAAAAACTGGTGGACATTGGCTCGCTAAGATCCTATGGACCTGCGCTTTTCCACGTGACCGAGAAGCTTGTTCCGTCCGTGGACAGTGATGATGGGGAAGCTTTGGTTGCTGTGCCTCTATTGGTAACCATTGTTATCGTCTGAACTGCTGAACCGAAAGAACTGATTTTCCCGTTGACTCCACTTATCGTAGCATAACAAGTTCCTGCAACAGCCGTAGTGTCCATTCCAAAGTTTACAGTACCGAAGCTTGCCAGTGGCAATACTCCTCGATATGATGAAGGCGCCTCTGCAATCCACTCCGCTGAAGACATTGCCGCGTTTGAAACAGTTCCTGTCGTCGTAAAAGACTTACCCGTCCTTCCATCCGAAATAGTAACGGTGAATATGCTGCTTGCCCTACCGAAAGAGCCCCTGCCCGAGCTACCTGAACTGCCTGAGTATGTCACGCTTGCAGAGATTGTGTCACCTGGCTTTATTGCTAGGGTGGTTATTGTGGACATTGGGCTTGGGTAGAACTCAAACCAAGCGTAGTACACTGGTTTCCCGCCTGAGATGTCTGAATCGGTCCCTATTTGTTCTACAGTGCCAGAGTTGAAACCGTCGATTCCCACCCAGAAAGACGAATACGCTGTTGATGAGCCAGTTACCGAAGGCACTACCCATGAGCCTTGAACTTTAGTCACCGAACCTTGTGAACCTGTTACTGCGTACCCACACCAGTTAGTGCTTGACCAACTGCTGTCGCTTGAGCGCACTACGACCATTCCAGGCGCCATCAATGGACTAGTGAAAGCAAATGCTGGACTGAAAGCGGCTAGGAGCATGAGCGAACCAACAAGAAGTATAGACAATTTATTTACTGCTTTCATATCAATCGCCTTTTTGAGGATTAAATTCTCTGGAATGTAATCCGTTAACATGATTAAGCCAGTCTAGAATTAAAAGATTTCCAGGTCTGATCGTTAAATTAACGCTTTAGCGAGCTTGCGCAGTAATTTTACTCCATTTTATTGGTTATTAAACCTGACAATTAGCTTCTTCTGCTCTTATACTCAAATAGTAAATGATTGATTTTTGAAAACCTTCTTATGCCATTGTTACAAGTGTTTTAAATAAGGGAGGGGAAAACGCGGTTAACTTCTCGTTTGTGAAACGCGAGACTATTATTTTAGCCGTCTTACTTTTAGTCTCCTTCCTAGTCAGGGTTCTCTTGTTTCCACTGCAAGGGTACCAGAATGACATGGCAACTTTTTCTTACTGGTTTAACACTGCCGCTGAGCATGGCATAAGACCGTTTTACACTGTGGTTTGGCAGAATGTAGGATGGATTGATTATCCGCCTTTCAATGTTTACATTTTCTGGGCATTCGGCTCCTTGGCAAAGGCAGCATCGATTAGCATGGTGAATATGGTTAAGTTGGTTCCTAACCTTTTCGATTTAGCCACGGCACTGCTGATTTACGTTTTTGTTAGAAAACAGACAAGCTTCAAACTTGCCCTTCTGGCTACGGCGCTTTACACTTTTAACCCAGCTGTAATCTATAACGCGGCAGTATGGGGCCAATTTGACGCAATTTACACCTTTTTCCTTATCCTCTCGCTTATGCTTGCGCTTAAATCTAAACCTAAACTTTCCGCAGCAGCCTTCGCCATAGGGCTTTTAACTAAGCCGCAGGGAATAGCTTTAGCGCCTCTGGTTGCTTTCTTGATTTACAAGAAAAACGGCTTGAAAAATCTGCTAGTTTCTGTGCTCGTGTTTACTGCGACGATTTTCTTGGTTATTCTTCCTTTTGAATGGAGCAATCCGGTTACTTTCTTGAGTAACATTTACTTTGGAGCCTATAGAGGATACGCGTACACTTCGATTAACGCTTTTAACCTGTGGGGCTTGTATGGCTTATGGGTGCCTGATGGAAACCTCTTCATCTTAGGCTGGGCATTATTCGGGGCTTTTGCTGTTTTCACTTTGTACTTCTTGCATAAGCGTTTTAACAATTCAGGCGAGTTGATTGCGATTTTCTCTGCATTCATGTTTTTCTTTGCCTTTTTCATGCTTCCAACAAGGATTCACGAGCGGTACCTGTTTCCAGCCATAAGCGTTTTGGCACTGATGTTTCCGCTCGTCAAAAGAATACGACCTCTATACGCGGTTTTGACAGCGACTTTTCTAATCAATCAAGCTTACGTTCTTTACTGGCTTAATGCTTATGCTAATGCTGGCTTGTCCTATAGTCCGAATCTAACTGGCGACCCAGTGGTTCTAGCGGTAAGCGTTATTAATTTATTGATGCTCTTGTATGCTTCAATATTAATGTGGGATGAACTGAAAGGACGCGGATGGCTCAAAACTGAACCTGCCAAGTTAAGCCAAACCCAAGAGAGAGGTGAGCCAACATAAACATTGGATTAAAAATCAATAAAAAAGACTTGATAACTATTGTTTTACTTTCAATAGTTTTCTTCGCCATAGCCGCTTGGAACGTGGGTTCAATTAATTATCCAGTTACAAATTGGCAAAGTACCCAAAAAGAGAGTTTCTATGTCAACTTAGGCGGAATTCAACAAGTTCAAACCGTTTACTTTTGGGTTAAAAGCGGCAACGCCACAGTGACAGTATATTCTGGCGCTCCTGGAAACTGGAGTTCCGTTGGAGAATTCATACTGCAACCAGCCGGCACAGATTACTCAGTTTATCAATCGTTCACTGTTAATGCAAATACACAGTTTTTGAGCTTTGACGCCCAACCAACGCTATATGACTCTCGACCCATGTTCTACAACTGGGGTATTACTAATCCTTCCGACCAAGAGCCAACACCTTTCATCCAAGTCTCTGAAATTGGCCTGCAAAGCCAAAGCAACCAGCAAATTCCAATCGTTGGAATTACAGGCGAAAACACCTCAGACCCAACCTTAACTAAACTAGTTGACGAGCAAAACTCATTGCAGATCCCCCCGACTTACATGTCCAAGATGTATTTTGACGAGGTCTATTTTGCCAGATCTGCAGAAAACTACCTACACAACCAGATACCTAATGAGAGAACTCACCCGCCTCTTGGAAAGTTGATTCAAGCCTCAGGGATAGCAGTCTTCGGTGATACTCCGTTTGGCTGGCGAATAATGGGCGTGATATTCGCTACTTTGATGATACCTTTGATGTACCTTCTGGGAAAGAAACTGTTTGGAACATGGATTGGCGGTTTTTCAGCAGCCTTTTTGCTGGCATTCGATTTTATGCATTTTACCATGGCGAGGATAGGCACGGCTGATACTTATGTTGTGTTCTTCGCTTTGCTCTCGCAGTTATTCTTCCTGATATATTTCATGAATGTAGTTAAGAATGGATGGAAAACGGATGTTCTACCATTGTTTTTAGCTGTAATCTTCTTTGCGCTGGGATTCTCTACGAAGTGGTTTACAGTCTTTGGCGCCGTAGGTATGCTTGCTCTACTTGCAGCACTCAGGTTAAGGGATATTGCGAAACTTAAAGGTAGCTTAAGTCAGAAATATGTTGCCTTCTTTGACTATCCTGTCTTCTTGTTGCTAGGTTTCATCTGTCTCGCGGTTGTAATCTACTTTGTAACATATATCCCTGATATGCTTGCTGGTGACTCTTTCATAACGATTTTACATTTGCAAAATGTAATGCTTAGCTTTCACTCAAGCTCTCTCACTGATCCCTCTTCCGCTCCTTGGTGGTCTTGGCCCTTCATGTTCAGGCTAGATGGAGTAAATGTTCCCAAATGGTTTGACATAACTTACTTGCCAAATAATGTCGACTCAACCATCTCAGCTTTCGGTAATCCAGCGGTTTGGTGGATTGGCTTTGTCTGTATACTCATGCTCACTGGAATGGTTATATATGAAAGCGGGTTCGCAGAGAAGGTGTGGAAAAGATTATCTGGGCAAAAATTACGGAAAAGTATCAGCTCCAAAAAATGGGATTTGCCTGCAGTATTTATAATCGTTATCTTCTTTTTCTCATGGCTTCCTTACATTTTGATTTCAAGAGCAACGTACATTTATCATTTCTATTTGAGTGTGCCCCTTCTATGCTTAGCAATAACATATTTCATCAACAAGTATTGGAACATGCGGGCAGGAAAAGTTGCTGCCATAGCCATATTCGCCGCAGCCGTGATAATGTTCATAGTGTTTTACCCGGTGATTTCAGGAATGCCCGTTTCCACTTCATATATACATAATCTGAAGTGGTTCCCAAGCTGGTACTTCGCGCCATGACAAAACAAAATAGCCTCGACAAAACAGTACACGTCTCAGTGGTTTTCCCAGCGTACAACGAAGTTGACTATCTATACCCAGCGGTAGAGAAAACCACGCAAACACTAAATGAATTCACACATTCCTATGAGATAGTAATAGCTGAGGATGGAAGCGTCGATGGCACCGCTGAACGAGCTGAAGAGTTAGCGCAAAAACTCCCATATGTTAGGCACATTCACCGTGAAAAGCGGCTGGGAAGAGGAACCGCACTCAACAATGCGTTTAGGCAGTGCAATGGTGAAGTTTTGGTTTATATGGATTTGGACTTAGCCACAGACCTAAAATCGCTTAAACCGCTCGTTGAAGTCATAACGGTTGAAGGTTACGACTTTTCAACTGGCTCAAGGATGCTGCCTGAAAGCAAGGTTGAACGCAGCCTGCGCAGAAGCATAAGCTCTAAAACTTACAACTTCCTCGTCCGACACATGCTCGGCTCTAAACTCAGGGATCACCAGTGTGGCTTCAAAGCTTTCAAGAGAGAACCGCTTTTAAGGTTACTTGACGAGGTAGAGGCGACTCATTGGTTTTGGGACACGGAAATAATGGTTAGAGCTTATCGTCATGGCTATAGGATAAAAGAGATTCCAGTTGAGTGGAAAAGCGGTAAGGACACAAAAGTTAACCTCTTTAAAGATTCATGGAACATGTTTTGGCAAATAATCTCTCTCTGGTGGAAACTAAAAATAAAGTAAGGCTAAAGTTATCTTTTGGCTAAAAGAACAAACGCTCTAGCAACCAATGATAAACCGAAAATCATGATTATCCCAGCCCAAAAGACAAACCACTCGCTCTCTATTGTCATATTAACAAGGTACGTAGTTATTAAGTAGCTTGCCCCAAGCCAGAAAACAATGTTTCCAACAGTTTCAGCTTTCCTCGCGACAGGCGAATGCAGCAAAACCCTAAGCGCTAATACTATGATTTCTAAAAGTCCTATGCCCAGACTAAACTGAAAAGCAGCAATGTAAAGCTCCGTATAAGCAGCTGGATTCGCAGGCGCAGGCAAAGATATACTAGCAGCGCCTGGAACTTGAGCGAGGGTGAGAGAACTGAAAAAATTAACTATGCTGTCCCAAATGCCAGTATTGATGAAGTAAATCACGGCAATTAGAATAAAAATGGCGCCTATGTATATGGCGGTAACCAAGCCTTCTTTTCTCTTATCAGTTAACGCTTGCGTGTTCAAATCTTTAATCAAGGCTATCGCCCCTCATTCGAGTATAGAACGTTGAGCACATATATTTTTCTCTTTAAGCAAGGAAGTGCATGTTTTAAATACTCAGAGATAAATAAAATAAAGAAAGGAGAGATTGCATGTCGTATTGTCCGAAATGCGGCAATAAAGTTGACGAGACGATGGCTTTCTGCCCACGCTGTGGAGCAACGTTAAAAGGCGCAACACCAAGTCAACCAGCACCCGCCGCTCAACCCTATCAAAGTTATGAAAAAGCCGAAAAGAACGAGAAACAAGAAAAGCAAGAGAAGAATGAGCATCCTGAAAAAGGCGAAAAACAAGAGAAAGGCGAATATGGCTTTATCGGCTTTCTGATTGGCGGTTTAGTCCTGATTGTCTTAGGTCTATTTAGTTTGCTGCGTTTCAGTGGCTATTTTACTGATGGACAAGGATGGGCTATAATGCTGTTACTAATCGGCATAATAATCATAGTTGGCGCAGTTTACGTGGCAGCTATTTCGCGGAAACATTTTCCGGAGCCTCGTTAGATCAGCCATCCTAAGAACATTCGGTAAAGCCTATGCTCTAAAAGCGTTAATGCATTTTGTCTTCCGAATACTCGGTAATAGTTTTTTCCCGCTGCTTCAATGAAATCGCCGATATCGTATCGGGGGAACATGCATGAAGAAATTATCAGCTTTCCCCATTCGCCCCGTTTAAGTTCATGAAGCATTTTCACGCCTTTACCAGTTACAACTTCAAAAAGGTATGAGTCATAATTGGGCGTCATGTAAGGTAAATCGTCAAGTTGCTGGGCAAAAACGCCTTCTGTAGCAGTGTACATTTCCACAATCGGCACGTCACCGAAGTACCTTTGTAATATTGGACCGTACTTGAATTGTATTTTGCGTGCGCTGGTGCAGAAAAGAGCTTGAAGCTTCCATAAGTCAGCTGGTTTTTTTCCGTGCTTACGTTTGACATATTTGGCGAAAGCCAAAATTACAGGAGTTACACCCATCGTAGCAGTGACATCCTGGTTTAGAGCCTGTTGATAAACAATCTCGAAACGTTTCTCCCAATCTTTCCTTCTGATTTCTGAACCCAAAGCATCTATTTCTTCTTGGCGAGGCAGAAGACTCAACCTGTCGAACATTGGGTTAAGCCTAGCATAGGTTCCTGAGCTGTATCCGTAGGTGACTTCTTTACCGTCACAGTTCATGGTGTGGACGCTTGAAGGAAAATTCAAGTTAAGAATTGCGCCTGTGAAAACTTCAAAGTTCTTTTTCCTGATCGCGTAATTTATTAGAGCTCTCGCTCCGCAAGAAAAAATCTGTTTTAGATGCGTTTGTGTTGCTGGCAGGACCTTTGATTTTCCAGTTGAGCCTCTGGTCATAACCCAGCATTCGGGTGGCTCAGGCAAAAATGCCTTGTAGCTTCCTTCTCTAACTTGTGCCAGATAAGGGATAAGTCCAGAGTAATTGATGATGGGAAAATTTGTTTGGTAATCGGAGATGTTTTTCACCTGCAAGGCGTGATGGCTTAATCCATAGTCGGTGGAACTGTACTTCTTAACCAAATCGTTCAGTACTTGCTCTTGCGCTTTCTGCGGATTCTCAAGTGACTCATACCAAGGACCAATTATTGGTTTCAGAATACTGTTGATGCTATCTTCATCTGGCAGCATAGCGCTCGCTAACCAATTTGTTATGAATTGGCTTATATGCTTCTCCATCAATAAATTACAAGCCAGAAACACTTGTCATTTAAGGGTTGAAAATTATGACTGAAACAGTTCGCGTCACAGCTGAGCGGATAAGAAAACTCGAGGTTCAAGGGGCAAGAAACGTTGCAATAGCAGCCATAAAAGCCCTCCAAACCTTAGCAGAGCAGACAAAAGCCAAAAACAAAACAGCATTCTTAAATGAACTCAAAGAAGCGCAAGGCATACTTTTTGCGTCAAGAGAAACTGAGCCCTTAATGAGAAACGCCGTTCACTGGATAATCACTCAAGCCCAAGATAGCAGCACCGAAAAAGTTGACGTGCTAACCCCCATGGTTTCTTCAAACGTCAGCTTGTTTTTGCAGAATCTTGAGGCATCAAGGGAACGTACAGCGGAAATAGGCGCCAAACGAATCCGAGACGGAATGCTCGTTTTTACACATTGTCACTCATCAACCGTGACCCGCATGATAGCCAAAGCCAAAGCTGACGGCAAAAACTTCAGCGTCATCTGCACTGAAACCAGGCCTGCCTTTCAAGGGAGGATAACTGCTCGGGAAATGGTTGAGCTTGACATTCAGACCATGTTTATCGTTGACTCAGCCGCGCGCTCCTATATGGGAGACGTTGACCTTGTTGTGGTCGGTGCAGACGCGATAACTTCTGAGGGAAACGTGGTCAACAAGATTGGCACTAGCAGCATCGCCGTGTTAGCGCATGAAGCGAGGAAGCCATTTTATGTGGTTTCGGAGCTGCTAAAGTTTGACCCAGAAACTCTCCAAGGGGAATGCGAGAAGATTGAGCAGCGAAGCCCCAGCGAAGTTTGGAAAGAAGCCCCACAAAAATTGTCTGTGCGAAACCCAGCTTTTGACGTGACCCCACACCGCTACATCAACGGCATCATCTGCGAAGAAGGCATAATACCACCACAATCCATAACAGAAGTCATGCGCAGAGCATACCCATGGATATTTAAGCAGATTTAGGCTTTTAAAAAGAAAAAACCGCTTGCCAATGTGAGCAAAAATTTAGCTTTGGGTGCGCCACACCACCAAATAAACACGGGAAGATTTTTTTGCTTAAATCTGGCTTTTAGAATGTTACTTGAGATGAATTGCGTTAAACCGTTTTAGAGGGTGAGTAGTCAAGAAACTTTGACTAACACCAAGTCAAGAAACATTTACGAATAGCCTTTTATCGCCTACGCATCCTTAATACTTGAATATGGGTGCTACAAGCAAAAGCTTAACGTTTACCTTGATTCTAATGGTTTCTTTCTCATGTCTAATAATGATTGATTTAATTCCTTTGGGATTAGCTCAAAGTGGTACAAAAGTAAGTGGCAATATTAGCTTAGACACAACGTGGACTCAAGCAGGTAGCCCCTATACTCTTACTGGTTCTGTGGTGATAAATAACGGGGTGACTTTAACTATTGAAGAAGGGGTAACTGTGAACTTGGGGCTAAGTGACCTTCAAATAAATGGCACTTTAAACGTTCGGGGAAGTTTTGACCACAAAGTTACTTTTAATTCAGAATATACTGATATGCGTCCATTTTTCGGTAGTATAACGTCCTACAGCTCTTCATGCATTATAGAGAATGCCATTGTCCATACGGCACAAATAAATTGCTATAATTCGATAGTCCTGAATAACGATGTTATCGATAACTCGGAAATCTCAATTTGGACTGGCAAAGCTATAATTTCAAGCAATGACCTGATTAATGTTGGAATAATTTCTAGGGGCATTACAACATTTTCAGGCAACAGCTACATCTGCTCACCATCTGAATTGAGTCTTTCTGTTGAAGGGAGAATCTTAATTCAAAGTGGTTCAGCAGTAATTTACAACAATACAATTAACATGGGCAATTTAAGCATAAACTTTGTCGCTATCAGCATTGGTAACTGTCCAGCCATAATCACAGATAACATTATCTCAAATTGCAGCAATAACAATTCTGATTGTGGCATAACTGGCAGCGGTGGGTTTTATACTATTGAGAGAAATATCATTGAATACAATAGTATAGGCATCCAATTGTCTTCCGCAAACGGGTTAGTTACAAACAATACTGTAACAGACAATTCGATTGGTTTAAACATCATAGAGCCCACAAAACAAACAGTTAATGTTTCTAACAACAATATTTACGGTAACAGCGTGAGCAATTTTTACTTAGGTGCAATTAGTAATAATATCTCGCCATCATCGTCAATTAACATAGATGCTGCCAATAATTGGTGGGGAACAACCAACCAAACGGCAATTGGTACATCAATCTATGATAAACACGATAACCCAAACTTAGGAACAGTAAATTTTGTTCCCTACTTAACATCGCTTAATGTTCAAGCAACGCCTAACCCAAATATGCCAATACCGACACCTCAACCTACAGCAACTTCATCGCCTTTATCCCCAACACCAACCGTTCCAGAGTTTTCTTGGTTAGCAATTATACCTTTGTTTTTTTACATGCTTTCCGTGGCTTTATTACTTAGACATCGAAAGACCAAGAAATAAAGTGTTAAGGAAAGCTAACTTTCTCAAGTTTAGGTTTTCCATTGTTCTAGTGCTGCTTTGAGTTCCTTGTGGTTTTTGGCATATTCGTCAAGCGTTTTTCCGTTTAGTGTGGCGTCTACTGCTTGCCGCATGGCTTTTGCTCCTGCGACTGTGCCGTCTGGGTGCCCGTGGATTCCGCCGCCTGCCTGCAGGACAACGTCGTTGCCAAACGTTTCCAGCAAAGCAGGAACCAACCGAGGATGCAGTCCGCCTGAGGCAACGGGCAGAACAGGCTTCAAATCGCCGAGCTCACCTTTGCAGGCATCGATGTTTTCCAGAACTTCCGCTTTTGTCTCCGACATCTTACCCACTACCGTGCCGACGTGAAGTTGGTCAACGCCGATGACTCTGGCGACAGTGGCGATTGGGCGCATGGCGATGCCGTGCAGCGGGTTTTTGGTGAAAGCCGCATGCCCCGCCCTGTGCGCGTGGATGACGAGCTTGAAGTTTTGGTCGCGCAGTGTTTGGAGGGCTGACCAGCCGCAGGTTAAAATGTCCACCATGACGTATTCTCCGCCTTGGTCGACGACTGTTTGTCCACGTTTTAGCATGATGTCGGTTTCAGCGGTAATGTTAACCATGTAGACCTTGCGTTCACCCGTTTCCTCTTGCGCTTTATCTCGGCTCTCCAAAGTCTGCGAAAGGCGGTCTTCGAAGGGGTTGAATTTTTGGCTACTCAGGTTTTCGTCGTCCTTTACGATGTCGCAGCCGCCGCTCCAAGCCTCATAAGCCACGTGGGCGTGGTCTTTAGTGTTTAATCCGAGTTTAGGCTTGATTATTGTGCCGACAAGCGGGCGCTCTGGAACTTTTAGAATTTTGCGAATCCCAGCTATGCCATACATCGGGCCTTTGAAACTGTCGATTAGGTCTTTGGGCATTTGAATGTCGAGGAGTCGCAGGTTTTTGAGTGCTTTAAGCCCGAAAACGTTTCCGGCAACGCTGCTTAGAATGTTGGGCATGTTAGCTGGCTCAAACAGTTCGATGGGATAAGCGATTTTTGCAATGTTGCCTTCTATGCTGAACACATGGGCTGCCAGCCGTGAAACGTATGGCTGCGCTGTTGTAAGTTCTGTCCATGTGCCAATGGAACTTTCCGCGGCAACGCCGCCTGCGGCTTCTTTGAGGCTGATGCCTTCGGGCTCTAAGTAAAAAGTGCAAACCAAGTCGGTTTCTTTTGGCTTGTAAGTTGAATCTACAAAGTCAAGATATTTCAAAGCGTTCCTCTCAGGTTTAGTGTGAACTGGGTTTTCCTTAAAATCTTTAACTATTCCCTTAACTAATCAATAATCGACGTGGTCTTGGATGGAGCTCATCGTTGAAGACTTAAACATCACTACAGGCGGAAGCAGAATCGCCATACTTAGTGAACAAAGCGCCAACCTGTTAGACGTGCACAGTTCAGATAGAATAAGAATAACATATGGCAGTCAACAGATGATTGCTATTGCGAATATAGCGGCGAATTTTCCCCAAAACCGCATTGGACTCTACGATGAAACCGCCTCTGCGCTCGGGGTGAAGGAAGACGAGACAGTCAATGTGCAGTTGGCTCCGCTTCCTGAATCATTGTTTAACGTTCGAGCAAAACTGCGTGGAGAGCGTTTGCGGGAGAAAGACATCGTGACTATTGTAAATGATGTTGTAGAGAGACATTTGAGTACGGTTGAAATAGCGGCTTTCTTAACCGCGCTTAGCATTCATGGATTAAGCACTGGTGAGAATGAGGCTTTGTCAAGGGCGATGGTTGCAACGGGAAAAACGCTCAGTTTTGGTGAAGCGCCCATCTTAGATAAGCATAGTGTAGGCGGGATACCTGGCGACAAAACTTCCATGCTGGTTGTGCCCATTGTGGCGGCTGCAGGATTCACTATTCCCAAAACATCTTCTAGGGCAATTACTTCGCCTGCTGGAACCGCTGACCGAGTGGAAACCCTCTGTCCCGTAAACCTATCTATCAACGAGATTAAGGATGTTGTATCGAAAACGAACGGGTGCTTGGTTTGGGGCGGCGCCTTGGAACTTGCGCCAGCTGATGATCTTTTCATTCAAGTTGAGTACCCGTTGGGAATTGACCCTATGCTTTTACCTTCGATTCTAAGCAAGAAAAAAGCCGTCGGAGCCACCCACGTCGTCATTGACATTCCTACCGGTATGGCTGCTAAAATCAAAACCCGAACCGAAGCGTACACGTTAGCGTCTGATTTTGTGGATTTAGGAAAACGTTTAGACTTAAACATTCAATGCGCTTTGACTTTTGGAGACCAACCGCTAGGCTGCAGCATCGGACCAGCCCTTGAAGCCAAGGAAGCGTTAACAACCCTTATGGGCGGTGGTCCGCCTGACCTGCGGGAGAAAGCTGTAAGTCTTGCGGGCATGCTTTTTGAGATGGTCGGAGTTGAAAACGGGCGAGCTAAAGCGGAGGATATGCTTGATTCTGGCAGAGCCGAGAAGAAGTTGAGAGAGATCATTGGAGCTCAAGGGGGAAACCCAGCGGTTAAACCTGATGAATTACCTGTTGGCGCTGAAAAGGCTGAAGTGCGATCTGAACACGCTGGCAAAGTCATGTGGCTCAGCACCGAAGACATCGTACGGATTGCAAGGGAAGCTGGAGCGCCGAAAGAGAAGGGTGCCGGCATAGTGCTGCACGCGAAGCTTGGTGAAACTGTGCATAAAGACAGCGTCTTGTTTGAAGTGTACGCTGAGAGAAGCAGCAAGTTGGCTTCGGCGCTGGAGCTTGCAGGGCAATTATCGCCTATTGTGCTGACTAAGAAGCCTGCGGAAAAGATGATTTTGGATCAGGTGCCTGAAAAGTTTTCACATGAGAAATCTTTCATGTTAGACAGATAAAAAAAAACCATAGGCATGCTCAGGCGTACAAAGGCTCGTTTGGGAAGTTTGCTGACGTAAGAGGGGTCCCCTCATTTTGCTACTGAAATGACTAAGCTAAATGCGCCTACCTCCCTACCTACAATTTTGAAGTAACTTTCAAGGCAATAGTGTGCCTATCCCTTATCGGGTAGCCGCTGGACATAGCTAGCTTTTTAACAGTAGTTTTCATGCTAAAAAGAGGCTACCCACTCCTACTTGTATGCTAGGTTGTAAAAATAAAAAATAAAAAAGCAAAAACAAAAGAGCCGCCTATGCCGACGGCACGCATAGCATAAGATGACTTGTGATTAACATTAAATATCATTTTTTAACCCAAAACATGCGTTAATTTTAATAGAGTGTTTTTGCAGAATATTTATTAAAAAAATGAAGTTAAGGCAGTAGTTTCTAGGGTTTGACATAAAATGGTTGGTTCCATTCGGGTATGGCTAAAAAAAATATTCAGCTTATCATTGATTCTTAACTCACTCATAACTTTAGCCGCCATAAGTGGAATCTTGTATGGTTTTTACCATGCTCACTGGCACCCTTATGCACCCTATCTTATCAACGGTAACCTTTTTCTGCTGGTAG
>JBEKHJ010000010.1:0-28718 GCA_050012335.1 Bathyarchaeia archaeon | reverse complement strand
GTCTCCAACGAGCAGTAATTTTCCTGCTAATGGCAACTCTGGAATCTGGCAAAGCGCAAATCGGCCTAGTCAACTTAACTTTAATCACGTTTTGCTTTATTGAAACAACTTTGCCAACGTTCACGGCGGCACCAACATGAAGCAACAATACTTCATCAGGATTAAATTTTTCAACCTTCAAAAGCTCTTTTGTTCCCACCGCTCTCTCCAAAACGTGAGTTTCCAAAGTAAGCTCTGTCAATGTTGGCGGAAGCATTCCTGCTTTCCCAGCGATGCTGCCTGTTAAGCCGTCTGCTTTTGAATATGATGGGTCCAGTAATGTTCCTACTCCAACCAGACCTCCGCAAGTGGCTTCTTTCACGCTTCCTTCGCCAGCATGCAAACTAACTATTTCACTGATTAATGGGTCGTAAACGGTTTTGCCTTCTCTTTCAACGCTGATCCCTGGGCGAATTTCTATTTCTTCTCCAACAGCAAATTTTCCTTGAGCTATGGTTCCTCCGATGATGCCGCCTTCTAGCTCCTCAATGGCGGTTCCAGGCTTGTTAACGTCAAAAGAGCGAACAATATACATGAGCGGCGGCTTGGTTTCATCCCTCTTCAGCGAAGGAATAATTGCTTCAATAGCGCCAAGCAGCACGTCAATGTTTATTCCACGCTGAGCTGAGATTGGAATAATCGGCGCCTTCTCGGCCATTGTGCCCTTAACGAAGTT
This sequence comes from Bathyarchaeia archaeon, assembly GCA_050012335.1. Taxonomy (GTDB): domain Archaea; phylum Thermoproteota; class Bathyarchaeia; order Bathyarchaeales; family Bathycorpusculaceae; genus Bathycorpusculum. The sequence goes on along the minus strand of JBEKHJ010000010.1, from coordinate 28,003 downwards.
TTTGATTTCTTTATAGCTTTCTAGCGCTCTTTTCTCATCTACAATGTCAATCTTGTTTTGAACAATAATCAAATTCTTTATGCCGCTAACTTCAGCAGCTGCAAGGTGCTCTCGTGTCTGCGGTTGAGGACACGGCTCATCAGCTGCAATAACCAAAATCGCGCCATCCATTATGGCTGCACCAGAAAGCATAGTAGCCATTAATGCTTCATGCCCTGGTGCGTCAACAAAACTTATAGCTCGAACAAATTCTGCTTCAGAATTACAGCCTTCACAATAAGGCTTAACTGTATAGTTTTTTGGTGGCTCACATTTTGGGCACTTGTAAATTGGCATGTCCGCATAGCCCAGTTTTATGGTGATGCCTCTTTTGAGTTCTTCGCTATGCCTTGACGCCCAAACGCCAGTTAATGCTTGCACCAGTGTTGTTTTTCCATGGTCCACGTGGCCTATGGTGCCGATGTTGACTTCTGGCTGCTTAGGCAAGGCTTTACTAGTGTTACTCATGTTATTCTTCTTCTTACATAAATCTGATGAATTATGGAAGAATTAATTATGGGAGTTTATAAGTTTTAAGCATGTACTCCATCAAATTGGTGCTTATTTTGCAGCCTGTTGAGCTTTGGCTTCAGTTGCTTTTGCGGCTGGTTTTTCAACAATTTTCATGTTAATCTGCACAATTTCATCCGTTATTGTGCTTCCTCGAACTGCTTTACGTTTTCTTTCTCCCTTTTTCTTAGGTCTAAAGCCAGCTCCACCGCTAAGCACAACATTTCGGCGAACACCGCCATGAACGTTTCCTCTCATGGGGACACCATCTTTGTCGGAGCCGCCCCTTATTTGCACTTTATGTGCTGGTAAATCTACTACTGCGCCGTCTATTGTTTCTCCAATTCTTCTTCCGATGAATGGTACTGCGCGTGCTTCTTCAATCTCAACAACTTTTGAAGTTCCTGCTTCTGGATCGGATACTATTATCTTAAACTTTGCCATTTGCTGATTAACTCTCCAGCGGAGTATGAAGTTGGGCATCTCTCTATTAAGGATTTATCTAGGAGCGATTTAATTTATTAGAGAGATGTTTTTAGCCCTCCGAATCTTTTGGGCTTTCGGTAGAAATGCATTTGAATCCCGTTAACGGTCATTTCATCGTATTTTGCCCAGCCAGCTTTGCCTAGTTGCCTTACCTCTTCAGGTGTTGTAGCTACGGTTTCTTCGTAGTCTTCTTCTTTGAACTCTATTGTGTGGATGTACTTCATGGTGTTTTGAATGCTCTTGTGCCTTAGCATTTTCTTAATCATGAGAACGTTGCCGTTTGTGATGTGTGCAAGCATTGAACCGCCCCAGTGGCGATAAGACTTAAAGCTGATGGACAGCAGAACGGGGTTTTGGAATTTTGCGGCTGCTCTTTTCCTAAGTTTCTTCAGGCAATCTTCAGCGCATGCGTAGGTCATGGGGAATATTCGTTTGTCAGTTCGTGGTAGAGCATTAAGCATTGCTGTGAGTCTGGGTGAGAGTTGATATTTGCCTGGCAGGTGTCCTTTAACGGGATGATTGATAGATAGGACGTTATCTTTGAGGTCTATCCATTCTAGTCTTAGGATTTCTCCTGGGTCAGCGAATGTTTCTTTGAGGCATTGAAGGTAAGTTGCCATTCGTCTGCTTGCAACGCTAATTAATATATCAAGGTCTTTTTCGTTATGAATGTAGAGTGTTGTTTCACCTTGGCGGTATGTGGGCATGTTCCATTGGATGCCTTGCATTTTGCAGAAGGCGTCGTAAGCGTATGTTGCCAGCATTTTTACGCTGTCTTTCCATTTTTGTCTGGCGATGATAGTTTTGACGTTTTCAGGGTCAAGCAGGTTTGCTCCGTCTTTAACGAGGTGTTTAATAGTTGCTGGATAGCCTATGCCTTCAGAATATCCTTCGCGCTCTAAGTATGCCATGAATTTTGTTATTAAGCCTCGTGCGTCTTGTGGTAGTCTGTCTAAATCTCCCGCAACAGTCTTTATTTCTGTTGCTGAGTCCAAATTTTTCGCTTCCTTTTGGATCACGCATATTTGGCGTATAGGAGTTAAGCCGGATTGAGTATTTATTGACCATTCTTGATTTTTTTGTGGTGGTTTTTCAGAAAATCGGTACCCGCAGGCCCTACAAAGCCAACGTTGCACCGTCTCGCCGCTTGAAAGGTAGCGCATCCCATCCTTGTAAAGGTGTTCCGATGAGCATTGAGGGCACTTGAGCTTAGGCTGTTTAGGGGGTTGGTGCAAGCGGTTCGCTCTTTTCTCAGCCGACTTCCCATCTGCATCTTGCTTTTTGCCAAGTATGCGCGAATCCTGATTCTGGAAGCCAACCTCTCCCTCAACCAATCAATTCACCCTGATGTGCCTATTTCGCGGGGAACGTCAGCAACTTGGTAAACGGCCACGTAAACATTGAGTTCTGCCAGAAACCTTAAGGCAAGTATAGGCGGATTGTCTTGAGAATGCTCACGTTTTCGAGCTTCGGCTCTGGCAACAGCCAACAGACTGCCAAACTCAACAGTTTTCTCGTTAGCCGCGATTACCAGAGCCTTGAACATACTAAAGTAACCTCCAGTTTTTAGGGCTACTTTTTGCTTCTAAGAGATGTTTGGCGCAAAGTTTGAAGAGTTTCTTTTCTTGCCATATTCCTTCAGCTATAGCAGGTTCGTCGCATTTGGCAAAGTCGCATTTGTCAGCAACTCCTTTGCGTCTTGTACGAATCTCTCTCATTACGTTTAGGTTTTCGATGTGGACAGTTGTACCAAAGTTAACTTGCTCTTTGTTGAGTGCTAAGAAAGCGATTTCAAATACTTCTAATGGTTTACAGACGGAGCCCATTTTAGCCTGCGCTAGGCGTTTAAACTCTTCATGAAGCCCCGTATCACACTTAAAACCAACTGTCTTCCTAACACCGCTGAAAACACTTTGAGGGTAGTTAACTCCAGTAGAACTGTCGCTGCTTTTGTTCATTACGTGGTCACTCTCTTTTTTCGAATGAAAGGTGTAGTCCTTTGAAGCCGTTGAAGCGCCAGACGGCGACTAGTTGGGTTAGTGCTTCTTGTGCTGTCATTCCGATTCTTCTTGCCTCGCGTTCGAAAACTTCTTTTGGTATTGTGATTTCTATGCTTGCGTTTTGGTTGCCTACTGACCTGATTTTGTATCGCCGCATGATGACTTTTTCATCGTTGAGTGTGATGGTTTCGTTTTCCATATTTTTTACATTTCCTTGTTAACAAAGTTGAATAGTCTGGTTGCACTAAAAGAAATCATACACACGTAATATCCTCAATTGACAGTAACCTTGTCTTGGCTAAGTGATAATACAGGTAGACCTGAAGAAGACGGCGGTCATCAAAGAATCAATATATCTGCCGATTGTTATACACGTCAAGTCCTCGATTGTGTGGATAATAAGTCGAATTTTGTTGAACATTGTATTCGTCATTTTACTCAGCCGAAATCCATTAAGTTTGAGGAACCTAAAGAGTCATTTAATGACTCACGGGTTTTTAAGAACGGGGCGGTTTTCGAATTTAGCCCAGTTTTCGATAATAATGCTATCAAGCAAGTTAACATTTCTTTCAATTATCTCGGTGCTGAAGGCGGCATTGAATTTAGGTTATCTGTCAACGATAGTAAAGGGCTAAGGTTGGTTGAAAAGTCCCCTTCAAAGGAATATTCTTTTTCCCATTTTTATGACAAGGGAGAAATGGGGCTTAAACAGTATGAAGCAATGCTGCGTGGAAAAGATAGATATGTCTTTAGATTTCAATTTAGACCTCTCAATTCCTTCGGTAGAGTTAGCGTAAAGAATGTTCGCATGTTCATAGAAGTCATCGATAGTCCAGTCATCGACAATTATTTAGATAAAAATAACCTAACAGCAACAAATGCAAAAAACTCTTAAGGATATTCATTAAGCTCACTAACCAGCCAATAATTTACCTATCTGTTGGATTACTGGCTCTATTTGTTGAGAGCTTGTCAAACCTGTTATAACGATTTTTCCTGAAGCGAAAACTAAAATGCTTGTTTTGAAAGGTTGCTGTATTCTAAGTATTGCTCCGGGGAACTGTTCTGGCTCATATATTGCTCTTGTTTTATCTGATAGTTCTTCAAGGCTTATTGGTTGTTCAAAGTCTGCTGTTATTACCATGTTTCGAGTTTTCGGTTGCAATTCAACGTCTTTGATTAGGCCTTTCTGAAAAAGAAATTGTTTTGCCAGCAGGAGTTCTTTTTGGGCTTGGTCTTCGCTTTTTGTTCCCACGCTTATCATTTTCCCTGACAAGAAAATTGAGACTTTCCCCTGCATTTGCTTGGTTTTAAAGTATGCTACCCGTCCACCGTAGACATCAGAGTCATGGAATATCTCGCCAAATTTCCTTAGTAGTTCAAAATCTATTGCTTGGTTTAGTGATGCAGTGGCAACCACATTAACTATTTGAACCTTAACCATGAGTTAGCACTTAACTGTGATTACTAATATTTTAATTATAAGTTAAGTGTATATCAGCACTCTGTTCCATGTTGAATGTAATCGTTGGGGTAAAGGGTCGTGCCGATTAAGAAAAGTGAAGTCTACAGTTCGCTCTGGAAACTATGTGACGAATTAAGGGGCGGAATGGATGCTTCCCAATATAAGGACTACATACTTGTTCTATTGTTCGTAAAGTATGTTTCAGACCGTTACGCTGGAAAGTCCAATGCTTTGATAGAGGTTCCCCAAGGCGGAAGTTTCGCCGATATGGTGGCTCTTAAAGGCAAACCAGAGATTGGTGATGGAATCAACAAAATTATTGCCAAGCTCGCTGAACCAAATGACCTCAAAGGCGTTATCGATGTAGCAGATTTCAATGACTCGGATAAGCTTGGGAAAGGCAAAGAGATGCAAGACCGCCTTTCTAACTTGGTTGCAATTTTTGAGAACCCCGAATTGGACTTCAGCAAAAACAGGGCAGAAAATGACGACATTTTGGGCGATGCTTACGAGTATTTAATGAGGCATTTTGCAACAGAATCCGGCAAGAGCAAAGGGCAATTTTATACTCCCGCGGAAGTCTCAAGAATAATGGCTAAGGTTATCGGGATTAAAACCGCCCAATACAGTCAAACCGTTTACGATATGACCTGTGGCTCTGGTTCCTTGTTGTTGAAAGCGGCCGCTGAGACGGAACGTGGCATAAGCATCTATGGTCAGGAAATGGATGTGGCTACTAGAGGCTTAGCAAAGATGAACATGATTTTGCATAATAATCCTGCCGCTGTTATCGAGCAAGGAAACACTCTTTCGAAACCTTATTTTAAGAACAATGACCAAACGCTCAAAACTTTCGATTATGCCGTTGCTAATCCGCCTTTTTCAACCAAGTCATGGACAAGTGGTTTAAATCCGTCGAACGACGAATTTAAGCGGTTTGATGGCTTTGGTGTTCCTCCAGCAAAGAATGGAGATTACGCTTTCCTATTACACATGCTTAAGTCATTGAAAAGCACGGGTAAAGGCGCAATAATTTTGCCGCACGGTGTGCTTTTCAGGGGTAACTCAGAAGCAGAAATAAGAAAAAACATCATAAAAAGAGGATACATAAAAGGAATTATCGGCCTCCCGCCAAACTTGTTTTACGGTACCGGGATTCCCGCGTGCATTATAGTTTTGGATAAGGAAGATGCTGCCAATCGTAGAAGCATTTTCATGATAGATGCAAGCAAAGGCTTTGTCAAGGACGGGAACAAGAACAGGCTAAGAGAACAAGACGTCCATAAAATTGTTGACGCATTCAACAAGCAACTTGAAATTCCAAAATACTCAAGGATAGTTCCAACTTTAGAGATTGCCGACGCAAAAAACGACTATAGCCTAAACATCCCTCGCTATATAGATAGTCAAGAAGAAGAGGATTTGCAGGACATAGAAGCTCACCTAAAAGGAGGCATACCAAACAAGGACATTGAAAACCTGTCAAGATTTTGGAAAGTCTGCCCATCCTTGAAAAACGCGTTATTTATGCCAAGTGAAAGAGCGAGCTATTCAGTTCTAAAAGTTGAGCAAGCAAAAGTTAAGCCTGTAATTTTTGATAATCCTGATTTTTCAACGTACAAGCTTAACGTAGAGAAAGCATTTGAGAACTGGCAAAATCGAGTGTTGCCAACTCTGAGAAATCTGTCTGCTGACAGTAAGCCTAAAAGACTGATCGTTGATTTGTCGGAAGGTATCCTTTCGGCTTTTTCCCAGATTGAACTAATCGATAACTATGATGTCTATCAGAACCTGATGAGCTACTGGTCGGAAACCATGCAAGACGACGTTTACCTTATAGTTGCAAACGGATGGAAAGACGAGATTCACATAATCAAAAACAAGAAAGAGAAACAAACAGGCTGGGAGTGCGACCTCATTCCCAAGAACCTAGTAATCAACAAGTATTTCGAGAAAGATCAGGAAGCAATAGATGAGCTTACGGTAGAGAAAGAAAAAATCGTTCAGCAGATGCAGGCTCTTGAAGAAGAAAACTCTGGAGAAGACGACTTGTTTGCAGAAGCAAAGAGCGACTCTGGAAAGATTACAAGAGCTGAAATCACAAGGCGCTTAAGAGAAATACAAGGCAATGAGGAAGACTTTTTAGAAGAGACCAAGGCTTTGCAGACATATCTTGGTCTAATAGGAAGGGATGCAGAGATTAACAGCGAGATAAGAAATGCCGAAATAGAACTTGATAAGAAACTGCTTTACAAATACAAGGACTTAACAGAAGAAGAAATCAAGGTACTTGTTATAGATGACAAATGGATTAACTCAATCCATGATTCGATAAGAAATGAATCGGAACAAATCTCCCAAAGACTTGCTAGAAGAATGATAGAGCTTGCAGAAAGATACGAGACTCCACTGGCGAAAATATTCCAAGAAGCAGAGGAGCTTTCTAAAAACGTAGATAACCACCTGAAAAACATGGGTTTCAAATGGTAATAGAAACAATCCAACCAGCGTATAAAAAGACTGAGATAGGACCTATTCCTGAAGATTGGAAGGAATTTACATTAGATTCACTATGTAGGTCTTTCACAAAACAAACAGGATTTGATTATTCGGCATATATCAAGCCAAAGTTAGTCACTACTTTCAAGAAAGGCACCATTCCTTTTATTCAAAATAAAGATTTCTATGCCAAAAGTATTAATTTTAATACTGATTATTATATTCCTGAAGAAGTAGCTAATCTTTTTCCAAGAATTTTATTAGATGAAAATTGCCTATTAATATCAATATCAGGCAGTATTGGAAATGTGGGCATTTTTTCTAATGTACAGAAGGCTTTTCTTGGTGGGGCCGTAGCTGTAGCAAAATTTAGAAATAAAAAGCAGTTAGACTGGGTTATGTATTATTTACTATCCCATACCGGCCAAAACGCACTCCTAAAACAAGTAAAGGCTGGAGCACAACACAACTTAATTTTAGATGACCTTAGAAAGATAACAATTCCAGTACCATCAGAAAATGAACAACAAAGAATTACACAAATACTTTCTGAAACCGATGAACTCCTCAAGCAACTCGACAAGCTTATCGAAAAGAAGAAAAAAATCAAACAGGGAGCACTGCAGGAGCTCCTAATTGGGAGAAAGCGTTTGAAAGGTGAATGGATTCATCAAAAGACCAAAAAATTAACTGAAGTTGGAGTCATTCCAGAAGATTGGCAAGTTTCTATGTTGAAAGAATTATGTAACGTAGACACAGACAATTTGCCAGCAAATACATCACCTGATTATGAGTTTGATTACATTTCTCTCGAAGATATTAATAGAGGAAAGCTAAATGAAACAAAGAAATTAAAATTCAAAGATGCTCCTTCTAGGGCTAGGAGAAAAATAGTTAAAGATGATATCTTAATTGCGACAGTTCGTCCAAACTTGCAGAATCATTTCTTTGTAAAAACAAGCGTTAAAGACTATGTTTGTTCAACGGGTTTTTCTGTCTTAAGATGTCGAGATAAAATTTCGGCTCCATTTTTATATTATCAACTATTTGGATATATCGTTTCAGAACAAATAATGAAAATGGTGATAGGTTCTAATTATCCGTCAATCAATAAAAGCGACATAATGAAAATAAGAATACCAATACCAGAAGAGTATAAAGAACAGCGATTAATCGCTCAAACACTTTCTGATATGGATTCGGAGGTTGAGGCGCTTGAGCAAAAGAGGGATAAATACAGACAACTGAAGATAGGAATGATGCAGCAGCTATTAACTGGGAGAATCAGGTTAAAATGGAAGAACTGAACGTTGGCCAGCCTGAGCAAAAGACGCAGGATAGAATCATCAGGCTATTTAGAGACAAGATGGGGTATTCCTACCTTGGAAATTGGGAAGACAGAGAGAACAGCAACATAGAGAAGGAACTTTTAACCAGGTTCTTAAAAAAACAAAACTATGATGATACTATAATCGGCTATTCCTTGTTTGAGTTGGAGAAGGCAGCTTCAAACCAAAACAAAGGGTTATACGACCTTAACAAGGAAGTTTACAGCATTTTGAGGTACGGCATTCAAACAAAAGAAAGTCTAGCTGAGAACAACCAGACCGTTTGGATGATAGATTGGAAAAATCCAGAGAACAACGACTTTTACATCGCAGAGGAAGTAACCGTAAGAGGTCAGCACGATAAACGCCCCGACATCGTTTTGTATGTTAACGGAATTGCGGTCGCAGTTCTTGAATTAAAACGAAGTATCATTTCAGTTTCTCAAGGAATCAGGCAGAACCTTGACAATCAAAAAGAACTTTTTATCAAGCAATTCTTCGCAACAATCCAGTTGGTAATGGCTGGCAATGATACTGAGGGATTGCGCTATGCAACAACAGGAACATCTGAAAAATTCTACCTCAAATGGAAAGAAGAGTCGCCAATACAAAATATGCTGGACAAAGACGTGCATTCACTCTGCAACAAACAAAGAATCTTGGAAATTATCCATGACTTCATTGTTTTTGACGCTGGAAACAAGAAAATTTGCAGACATAATCAGTACTTCGGGGTCAAAGCAGCACAGGAACGCCTCAAAAAAAGAGACGGGGGAATCATTTGGCACACTCAAGGAAGCGGCAAAAGCCTAACCATGATATGGCTCGCAAAGTGGATAAGGGAAAACATCGACAACTCCAGAGTCTTAGTCATAACGGACAGGGAAGAGCTGGACGGGCAGATTGAACGTTTCTTCGAAGGTGTCGACGAGAAGATCTACAGAACAAAGAGTGGCAAAGACCTCATCAACAGACTGAATAATGCCGAGCCATGGCTAATTTGCTCACTAATCCACAAGTTCGGCGCAAGAACAGAAACCGACTTAGAAGACTACCTTAAAGAACTGGAACTCTACAAACCAGCAGATTTTGTGGCAAAGGGAGACTTATACGTATTCGTAGATGAATGCCACAGAACCCAATCTGGTAAATTGCATGATGCCATGAAAGAGATTATTCCGAAGGCAGTTTTTGTAGGATTTACTGGAACCCCTCTCCTCAAGAAAGATAAGAAAAAGAGCATAGAAGTCTTCGGTAGATACATTCACACTTACAAATATGATGAAGCCGTTTTGGATAACGTTGTTCTGGATTTGCAGTATGAAGCAAGAGAAATCGATCAAAACATCACTTCGCAAGAAAAAATAGATCAATGGTTTGAAGCAAAAACAAAAGGGCTAACAGACCACGCCAAAGCCGAGTTGAAACGAAGGTGGGGAACAATGCAGAAGGTTCTCAGTTCCCAGCCGAGACTAAACCGCATAGTTGCAGACGTAATGCTAGACATGGAAACCAAAAACAGGTTAATGAGCGGCAGAGGAAACGCCCTCCTGATTGCAGGAAGCATCTACCAAGCCTGCCAATACTACGAACTATTCCAAAACAGCGGCTTAAAGAAATGCGCCATAATCACATCCTACACTGGCGACATAAACCAAATCAAAGGGGAAAGCACCGGAGAAGATGACGAAACAGAAAACATCCAAAAATACAACACATACCAAAAAATGCTACAATACTACAGCAACCTCTACCCCGAAATCAAAACAAGAGGCTTCGAAGAAGTAATAAGAGAAAAATTCGTCAAGGAACCACATCAAATGAAGCTCCTAATTGTGGTTGATAAACTCCTAACTGGTTTCGATGCTCCACCCGCAACATATCTGTACATCGACAAAAGCATGCAGGACCACGGGCTTTTCCAAGCAATCTGCAGGGTCAATAGAATAGATAGCGAAGACAAAGACTTCGGTTACATTGTAGATTACAAAGATTTATTCAACAGCCTAAGCGAGGCAGTGGAAGACTACACTTCTGGAGCTTTTGAAGGATTCGACAAAGGCGACGTAGAAGGCTTGCTCAAAGACAGGCTGAAAAAAGCAAAAGAGAATCTTGACGAAGCACTCGAAAGAGAAAAAGCCCTATGTGAACCAGTAAAGCCACCTAAGGACACATTAGCTTTCATAGAGTATTTCTGCGGAAACACACAAAAACCCGAAGAGTTGAGCGCCACCGAACAGAAAAGAGATTCACTCTACAAATCAACCTCCAGACTGGTGAGAGCTTACACTAACATTGCAAACGAAATGAAGCAAGCAGGATATACCGAAAGCCAAGCAAACACCATAAAGGTAGAAGTAGGCTATTTTGAAAGCATCAGAACAGAAATAAAATTAGCAAGCGGAGACTACATCGACTTGAAAGCTTACGAGCCAGCCATGCGCCACCTAATCGACTCATATATTGATGCAGAAGAAAGCAAAACAGTTTCTGCATTCGACAACATAACCATCATTGATTTAATTGTCAATAAGGGCGTAACTGCAGTCGAATCACTGCTCAAAAGTATTCAGGATAACAAAAACGCAGTTGCGGAAACCATAGAAAACAACGTACGCAGGCTCATAATTGAAGAAACACCCACCAATCCAAAATACTTTGAAAGAATGTCCGCCTTACTAGATGAAATAATTAGGGAAAGAAAAGAAGAAGCAGCACAGTATGCCAACTATTTACAAAAAATAGTTGATTTCATCAAGAAACTGAAAAACACTTCATCAACCGGCTCATACCCCACGGCAATTAACACTAAAGCCCAACGAGCACTCTATGACAACCTCAATGGTAACGAGCAGCTTGCCCTGAAAACACACGAAAACATAATAAATTCTAAGGCTGACGATTGGAGAGGCAACAGAATCAAGGAAAGACAAGTCAGAAACGCAATCAGAGAAGCCCTAGAGCAGTTCCACATAGCTAACGAAGAGACCTTAGAAACAATATTTGAACTGGCGAAAAATCAAAATGAATACTAAAAAAACCAGAACCATAATTTGCGATTTAGAGATTGAGACTGTAAAGAAGGACATAAAAAACATACATGTGGGCGTTTACCCACCAAACGGAAGAGTGAGAGTTGCAGCCCCGCTTAAGACAACTGATGAAGCAATAAAACTTTTAGTTATTTCAAAAATGCCCTGGATCAAGAAACAACAGCTCAAGTTTAACCAACAAGAGCGTCAAACCAAGCGCGAATACGTATCTGGCGAGAGCCACTACTTTTTAGGTAATAGATACCGCTTAAACGTTATTCAAACAGCTGTTAAGCCCAAGATAGAAATTAAAAGAAAAACAAGGATCAACATGTACGTAAAGACGCAAGCATCTCTCGAAGAAAAAGAGCGGTTGATGGATATTTTCTACCGGTCGGAACTAAAAAAGCAAATACCTGCTTTGGTTTGTAAATGGGAAGAAATAACAGGACTACAAGTTAAAGAAGTCAAGATTAAAAAAATGAAGACTAAATGGGGAACCTGCAATCCCAAGTACCAGCGAATATGGATTAATCTTGAGCTTGCAAAGAAACCGCTTCGTTGTTTAGCATACGTGTTAGTCCACGAGATGACACACCTGAAGGAAAAGCATCATAACGAACAATTTGAGCTTCTGCTCAAATCGTACATGCCCCAATGGGACCAATGCAAACAAGAACTAAGCAGTGGCGTCCTTGGCTATTCAGAGTGGGCGGAGCAGAATTAGAGCATTCGCATTAGTCTAAGCAGTGCCAAACAATTTGATATTTGTATCTTGGGTCATAGCAAGCTATTAGTGAATAATTGATGAAACAGCTTGCTCACCAAATTCGGCTTAATCGCTAAGTGTTAGACCTAACAAATCCGACTACTATGGCAACTGCCAGCGCTAGTAAAAGCCCTATTCCTACGATGGCCATAAAGGGATTAATGGGATACAAGACCCATATAATTGCGCCTCCGATGACTATGAAGATTAGGGATATTACCACTCCAATTACTGCTTCAATTATTCCGCTCAAGGTTTCACCCCCTGATTACTGAGTACACAAATGTTAAATTTAGCGCTAACCGATTAGAACTAAGTTGGAACCAGTCTAAAACAGGTTTGAAACCGGTGCCAAACCTTACAAGTAGTTGATTAAATGAAGAGAGAACATTCGTCAGCTAGAGCAATTTTCAGACTTCTAGTAGCACCCATCCTTATTGCCGTGTTGACTTTGCTTCTTGTGATTTCGCTATCATTCCTTAAAGTCTACGGCGTTACGATTCCAGTAGTTTTTATTATTGCACTCTATTCCTCAGTTCTTTACCTTGTTTGGCTATACAGACCGGTCGCATATTCGGACATGTCTATTCTAGATAAGATCAATATTGACGGTGCACCTTCCGAAGTCTTAGACTGTCTAAAAACCCTGAGCAAGAATCGTCTGATCAATGTGAATATTATTCGGTTCTTAGGTAAAACCAACAGAAAACCAAATCAAAGTGAAATAGTGAAGCACGTCAATGGTTCTGGCATTAACCTAACATCAACTAGAATTAGGGAAATAATAGGTGATCTAGAGAAAATCGGGTTGGTTGCTTCGTTAAGAGGTACTCATGAGCGGGAGTATACACTAACAAAAAAAGGTCAATGGTGCTTTCGATCAGTTGAATATTATTTTCCCAAGAGAAATGGCTTATTTGTTTTAAGAAATGAAATACTTCAAAAAGCTCTTCAACCTTTTCCTGAAACAAACGAGTAACAGCTTGTTATTAAAATCTAAAAAAATTAAAGACCTTTACTGTTGCTCCAACACGTGCTCATTGCCTGCGTATTTCAAAGAAACGGTAATACGGTTTCGACTTAGGCTATTTCTTATTTCATTATTTATTCTCGAATTACCTTTTCCTTTGCTTGCATGGCCAAAACGAGTTATTTTCCAATTTGTAATGTCGCCTCTGATTATCTGGGGATTGCTTGTTAGGATGTAGAAGGGCATTTTTGTTTGGGAAGTATACAACTCGGCTATCAAGTTCAGTAATCTTTTTCCAACTCCTATCCCTTGATAATCGGGTAAGACAACTAACCTGCTGACACGGTAATATTTTGCTCTCATGCGGATGCAGACTACTGCTATGAACGCTATGGGCTTGTCTTGATAGACCGCTGTGTAGCATCGAGCTGTTGATGGTAGGGAGCCGTTTAGATAGTGATATTGCCGAAACATTTGCCACAGGGAAGCGCCGCACCGATAAACTTGGAGGTTAACGGGCGGCCTAACCCTTTTTTTCTGTCAAACTCCATCGTATCTGTGCAGAAAACCCAGTCAGGCTCAAGCCAGTCTACAACGTCATAATGACAGGTAACAGCAACAAACTGCTTCTTGCTTCTGCGGACTGCCTTGCTAATCGCGTAAGCGCTAACCTTAGCTATCTCCCTATCGACAACACTGGTGAACTCATCAAAAACGATGACCAGCTTATCTAAACAAAGCGCTCGTGCAATGTCAACACGCATCTTTTCACCTTGGCTTAGGCAATCATAGCTTTTGAGCCAGTCAGGCGGAGAAGCAAAACCCACACTGCAAAGCGCTTTTGTTATCTCTCCAGTTTCAAGCTCCTCTGGGAAATCATCAAGCACACACTTATGCGAATACTCAAACCCTCTGATGTATGCTTCAGGGAAAAGCTGCTTAGCAATACTTGTTTTGCCGGAGCCGCTGCGGCCAACGATTACGCCAACCTGCCAATCGTCATTTTCAATCGGTAAAGAGCCCTTGAAACGCTTCTCTAACTTGACATCCGATAGAGTAAAACTTCCAACTACGCTTTGAGCCCTAAAACTGTCTGCTTGGTCCCAATGTTTTACAATGTCAAAATCCGTAGCTTAAACCCCTCCAACTTTAGCTTTTCAAAAATCCGTTTCTGATCTGTTTCGTCTTTGCATTCCACAATTATTTCATAGGTAGCGGGAATACTGACAGACAATTCGCGATCCAAAAGTTCTTGTGGGAGTTTTTCTCCTACAGATGCAAGGAGCACTTTCAAACAGTCTCGCTCACCTTGTTCGATTATGCGCATGTATTCCGCAACGTCGAGTTCCTTGTTATGCTTGCCCTTGAGTTTGTTTAGAATCTGCCTAAGCATACGCCTGTCTATATCACTTACTGGCAACCGAAGAACCGGAGCACAAAACTCATCATGCTGTAAGCAGACCATAGCTCGTTGCTCCCCGTCACAATAAACCCCATCCTTATTACATATAATCGGGTACGTCCAACCGTATTTTTGCAGACTCTTCCAGATTTGATCTTGCTGGTTGATCGTTGTAACGTTGGGATTATTTTGGTCTGACTGCAGGAGGCGAAGGTCTTCTAGCAGTGGCAGGTAAGCATCGGGAACCTTAATTATTGTTTTCTTCTCCATCATTTACACTCTCGCGTTTATGATTCTTGTCGGTTTTGGGATTAACTTTAATATCGCGCAGGAAATCTTCTCGGTCTTTCTTTGACCATTTACGTAAGTTTTTTTGGCACTCCATCCAACGCTGGAAGAACAGGTTAAAATTTAACTTGAAGAAAGAAGCTTCTATTTCGTCGAGCATTAGCGCTCTAGGCATTGTAAATAGGAACAGCTCAATTATTCGGCTTATGATTATATGGTTGCCCTTGAGGATTATCTCTTTGTTTTCCAGTATGGTTTCGCGAGTCCACCCGTTGTGGTACTTTTCATCGAGTTCAAAGTTTTTCAGCAAGACAAGCTGTTCAGGTTCAGTGAAAGAGTTAAAATCTATCCGGATGCCTTCTGACGCGACAGGCTTTAGCTTCTCGGATAACTCTTCAATTCTCTTGGTTAACTGGGAAGACTTCAATGTGGTTTGCCCTCCGTTATTTTCTGATTCTTTGTTGTTTCTGGTTGGCTTCTATGAAGTCGAAACACCCTATCTAACAGGCCCATTTCTCTGCGTTCCAAAATAAGCGCTTCTCGTTTCTCTTTTGGCATTTCACGCACTTTTTGTACACTTTCAAGCCAGTCATACAGGAAATTGTAGAAGTATATTTTGAAGTACCACTCTTCAAGTTCATCACAACAAAGCGACGCAGGCATAATCTCAACAAACAACTCTGTGGTCCGCCTACCGAAGATCTCCAAGCCTTTGTACCACAAATCCGCGTTCTTTTCTATGACGTCTTGAGGCGGACTCGCAGGCGCATATTCATCAACAATCTCTTGAACCTTATCGAGAAGCTTCCTTTCGGGCTCGCTAAAGCAGTTATAGTCGAGGCGCGTCTCTGTCTTTGCTGAATCATCCAGTTTGCCAGATAAACCTTTAACTTTCCTGTCCAGTTGCCAACTCTTCATGGCACAAAGACCCCCTTTGCCGCTTTATCCTCCAAAACCTTCAACCTGCCCATCAACTCAGGCAAAACGGCAGTCTCAAACAACAACGAATTAGCCTTCAACATAGTGTTCAAGGCGCCGAGCTGAGCCAACTCATTTTCAAACGTAAGCAGCCGGATGCTCGCTTGGCGATAAACCTGCTCATAACGGTTAATAACTTTCAACAAAACCTCATTAGGCTTAACATCGCTCTGCAAAATAGGCTGCCAAGTTGCACGAGCTTCAAAATCATTGTAGATAGTACGTTTAGAACATGCATTTTTCTGGCTCAATTCCTTCACAATCTCAGCTTGAGAGAAGCCTAAACCTTCAAGCTTTAACAATTCTAAGCGCCTAGAGACCGTTTCCAGCTTTGCCTATCCCCTCAAATTGCAGCTTTCTTTCAATCATTGATCCTCATCCCATTTTTGAGAGACAACAGATAGGTTCAGCGAAAAGGCTAAGCCTAAAGACAACACAAAACAAGACAACAATAACTTGTTACAGCATATAGAATAATAAAACTTGCTTATTTTTCTCGCAAACCTGGATCGCAATTATTATTATAAGGGAGATGCAGAATCGTTAAACAGTCACGATGGAGGTTGGGGCAGTGGGGTGGAAAGAGTATCTGGAAGATTATGAAGCCAGAGAAATGGCAGAATATGAAACGTTTAAAAGAAAAATTTCTAATGGCACTTTCACAAGCAAAGACATTTATCCACAAGCCATCCGTTTTCCAGAAATTAAGAGGCCAATTTCAAGAACTTTTAGTATACAAGACATTTCTCAAGACGACAATATATGGGCAATAATTCCTCTTGGTGGTTCTACTATTCAAGGACTTCCCCCTTTTCCAGAACACATGCTTAAATCCAGTCTTGGTTTTTCTATAAGCGAAATTCCTGAAGTTATTTCATTCGTTAAAGAAACAGGCAAGCTTCAGTTCACCCTTCGTGATTATCCAACCAAGTATTTGGAATGCCCATTCCTTGAACCCATTTTTAGAGAATTAAATCCGCCAGTTGGCGTAAATCTTCCTCCAACCGCTTTTATCGAAGAAAAAGATTTCCGCCGATATATGGCAGAATTTAACAAATTTTGTGAATCGAAGGTGTTTCCTCATATCTTAAAATGGTCGCGTGAAGAAACAGGTGCGACGACCAACGGTGAAATACTGATCGGGCAATATCGTCATACATACACTTTCTTAAGGGCGCTTGGCTACGATAGTATCGTCAATCAAATTGAGACGTATTCTCTTAGTGGACAGGTAAATGAGTTAGCAGCAATCATGATGGTATCTGGCACTCTTATTATTCAACCTGCCTTTGAACCCATAGCTCGTTCGTTCTCATATGACACGGCCCTTTATCAATCTGCAGTTGGATTTGCCAATATGCACAAGCTTGAGATGCCCAAACCAACATTCCCCGTTGAGATTGGAGAGTATATTATTAAAAAGCTAGTCCATTGTGCGCCAAGTTTGGATGCATGCAAGCAGTTAGTATTTAATTACCAGGATCAAGATTTGTACAAACTTCATGAAGCTTTGGCTGAAGGCATTGTAGCAAACAACCCAGATGTCATATCCAAAGCCAGCAAAGACTTTTCATTGGTAATGGATGAGATATGGAACGATAAGAGCTTGCTTTACAAAGTTAATGGGCTAAAGGTAGGAGTACCAGTTCTATTCGGGGTCGTTGGGGGACTTGCCGCTGGATTGTCTGGAGGTATTGGAGGTGTCTTAGCTGGGTTGGGAATTTCGGCAACTGACAAATTTATCGGCGGGATTAATGAGGGAGTCGCGGAAAAGATTGCTAAAATTAAATCCTCGAACTGGGAAGTGGTTGTATACGATTTCAAGAATAAGTACAAGCTCCATAGTATGGATAAGAAAATCGGTAAATGACTATTTCTTGATAACCATGACTCAAACTTGTCTCTAATCCTTCGAACGTTAGCGATCCCAATCCTCTCGTCTAGCGATATTATTAGCCAGAATGCAATAATTAACAATAAAGTGGTCTCGTGCCTTACCAATGGAATAACCTTGTCCAAGAATGGTTACTTAATCAGAACTTGGACTATGAACCAGAAGAGATTGTAGACGCATTTAATCAGGTAGAAAAGACAATGGGGTCAAGCTGGATAGGTCTAACTTTTGGTACGACCCGCGGGATTTGGAATGCAATATCGATAATTGAACTTGGAAAAATGCTAGTAGACGTTGAAAAAACTCCAAACGGATCAAAATTAATCAATAAGATAAAAGAAAACTACCCTAATAGTATTCAGCAAGGTGCTGCTGGTCGCAAAATCGGTCCCTCGCAATTCAAGGCTTCTGACAGTTTGCATGAACTGTCTCATTCACTGCAAGTTGCGCGACTTATTGCTCGTTATAGACGCCATTCCTGCGTAGTTGAAATTGAACCTGAGTTGATTGTAAACGGTAGGAGAAGATTTCCAGATTTAAGAGTATTGCATGACTCTGACTCTAATTGGACATACGTAGAAGTTGTTTGCCCCGGTTTTTCAAAAGAAACTCAAGAGATATACGAGACTTTAAATCGAATCTCAACTCTTGAAGACCAAATCATGGACCGCGTAATTGAAGTCTATCTATATAGAGATCCAACTGAACTTGACATAAGACAGATCATTGATACGTGCAAGCTTCTTGCTCAAAAAGATCTACAGCCGCAAGAAAGCAACCTTCGCGGTATAGCCCAAATATTCACTAATCCATGGAATGAAGAGCTTCTTCCTAGTTTCGGCCCAGCAATAACCGAGAAGAGACCTGTTCTAGTTTGTGTTAGCTTCGAAATAAAGACAGAAGAAGGCCTATCTCACGGAAGAAGATGCATTGCTAAGATGCCCTTCACTGATGAAAGAGCCCAAAGGATATTAGGTGAAAAGAGCGGTCAACTGTCTAGAACTGAGCCCGGCTTGATCGTGTTAGATGTCTCTTCGATACCAGGCGGGTTCAAAAGGTGGCCTGAGCTGGTGACAAGAAGGTTACAGCCAAATCTAAACCGAAGAATAGGCGCTGTTCTGGTAACTGCTAACTCCATAACAAACAAAAAAATGGTCGTACAAAACAGCTTAATTAAACATCCAAACCCGCTTCACCAATTATCTGATAATTTCCTCACTGTGACGAGTTCATGCTCATAGGAAGGAATTTGCGACGTGGCTCCACTATATTATGGTTTACCAATCGACTGGAAATACGAGATAAAACTCGCCATAAGGCCAGTACTGAAGCCTTCAAAAACGCTTTCGGCTTTCATAAGGTCTTGTTTGCTTGTTAGTATGAAGAAAACCGGCGTTGATTTCAAATCCTCTTCCAAAACCTTCTTTAAAGCCTTAAGATTGTGAACTTCTTTGAAACAATCCTCAAGCCTTCTAAAGAAATAATAGTTAACTAAAATACTGATACTCATGTCCTGAAGTCCATCTTGCAACGAGTTTTCCAAGGCGTGAACCCTCATAGCTACAATAGGGTTAGTTCTTGCAGCGAGCAAAATATCCTGAAATATAACGGCTATTTTTAGAACCTCTGGACTCTTACTGGTTAGGTAGGCGCGTCCTAGAATTTCCGAAAAAGATGTTGCCGTCACAACTATTAGTGTTTTGTCTATTTGATCAAGATCAAACAAACTGAATCCCAATTTTTCCTTTCCCGATCTCTGTTCTTTGAGTGTCGCTGAACTCAAATAATGCATTATGTACGTTGTTGATTCATCATAGAGCTTAAGTAGGTCGTAAGATTTTGCTATAAACCGTACACTTGGCTGAGGGGAATCAAGCAATCGGTGATTTTGTTTGGCGCGATACAATATTTGATTAGTAAAATCTTTGACTCGACTATCCGGCATTAATAGATAGCCCATTATGGCTCTAATAGTAATGGTGGGGCTCGCAAAGCTGGTTCCAGCGATATCCAATACATTAGTCGCTGAATAAACCAATCTCGTCAATAAAGAATCGGAAAAAGAACGAGCTATCCCTTCGTAAATATTTACGTAGATTTTTTCTCTTATTTCCTTCATAGTCTTAGTAAAATTAGGATCATCAACATATGCGAACTCGCAGTTTTTAATACCTACTTTGTAGTCCTCTTTCTTGATTCGGTCAATGAAGCGCTCATATTTTTTAAGATCATGTTTTTCAAGCTTCGCTCCCAGGTTTGCGTGGTGCGCGTCTCTTGCAATCCAATCAATTCTGTCTCCGTTTATTCCATCGACTCCTTGATATGTTCCAAGAATTGTAGTCAGTAAGTGAATTTTCTTTAAGAGCAAGTCGTTATCAGCCATTTCGGCGAAAAGTGGCTTCTCTTCTTCCATTATAATTTGGGCAACAATTTGGGATAACTTATCTTTGACTTCGGGGTTTTTTAATTCTTTTGAGCAGTTTTCAAGTGCTTTCAACATTTGGTTGTTTTCAAGCACTAAGTATAAAGTCATGGCGATGTCCAGTTTCTTAGGAGTTAGCAAAGTGTCCATCGTCCGTCCAAGTAATTCAACCACAAAACCTGTAATTCCATCTAGGGCATGACCCCACGCGGGGTGACCCAAATCATGAAGCAAAGCTGCAATTCCCAGAATCACTTGGTCGTCGTTGGTCAGCTTTAGACCTTTGCTTTCGCATTCTGCAGGAACTGTTTTGGATAGCTTGTTAAGAATACTGCAACTTAAGTTCATTACACCTAGACTATGTTCATACCGAGTATGGGTAGCGCCGGGAAACAAAATGTGGGTGTAGGAGAGTTGTTGAATATCCCTCAACCTGTTAACCAAAGGAAGCTGGGAGAGATACATGATATGTTTCGGTAGCTCAGTTATTCCGTAAATTGGCAGGACTTCTGAACTTGGGCAGACTTTAGCATAGTCAACAATATGTTCTGGCTCACGATTATAGCTTGATTCGTAATAGCCGACTAGCTCATAAAAGAGAGGGCCAAAGATGTTGTAGGTGTCTCGCCAGTATACGTCAGCACTCACTTTGAAGAAACCACGCAAGGAGCTTCTTCAAGAGCTAAGTTTATCCTTCGTGTATATTCGTCGAAAAGTTTAACACCGGTTAAAGAGGCTGAGTTTTCAACTATCTTCCCTAATTCGGATAGCTGCTTTTTGTCTTTAATTTTTAGCGTTGTTTTTTCAAAATCAGTTTCTCCGCCTGCTAACTCCACAATGCCCAGTTTCTGCATATACTTGAAATCATTGAATAAATCTTCAGCACCATCGTGAAAGATTAACTGCTCTTTCCGCCAAAGGACATCGAAAACAAAGCTAGAAAACTCTTTAAAGCTCAAGTTGTCGCATTTTTGCGGACTTTTATCATATTTTTCGCAGTATTTTCCCAATATGTAAGCTGTATAAGTCCACATTGATGGTTCTCCAAAGTTACATAGTACAATTCAGCACTTAAGGTCTTTGGTGCTAATAAAGCTAAAAAAAGGCAGATTAAGCGCAAATTTGATTGACGAGTTACCGATGTGTAGGCTGATTGGTGTTAATCTGCATTAAGTAACTCATTATTTTTATTGATAAAATAGATATTTTATCATATTATTTTATATTAAACATTTATTTTATACTTATTATATCAATATATTGCTAACCTCATATGTCCGACCCGATGGAAGTAAAGCTCACAGCCTACAAAGTTGTAGACAAAATCGCAACTGCTGCAGGAAGCTCTGCGCATGTATTTGTTCCAAAAGAATGGGTTGGCAAGAAAGTAAAAGTTTTCTTGCTTGAACAAGTATCTGAAAATGAAAAAACGCAGAATAAGAAAGCAAACAAACGAAAGAAACCTATTACTGGAAAATCATAATTAGATAAAAAAGAGGGGTTGTGCGGGAGATGTCTCCACCAGTTGCCTATTAAGGATTTATGAAAAATGTTGTCTCTATACCTACCTTTTAAATGAGTTAAGATTATTCAGGTAAACGTTTTAATTTAGCTTTGAAGTCGTCCTTTGGCTATGTGGCGGCTGGGGTTCTTCTTTCACGAGATAGCGTTCGGATTGCTAAGCGTCTTTATACCGCTGTACCTAGTTGCCTTCAAAGACACCAGCGTTCTTGGTGGACCACTTGTTGCTCTAGGCGTCATGACGTCAATAGCCATATTCTGCTCCATCCCTTCCTCATTCCTCTGGGGATACCTCTGTGACGCCACGCGCCACTATAAAGTGTTTATTCTTCTTTCTTTTCTTTCGTCAGCGGTAATTCTCTTCCTTATGACGCTTCCATTTGCCCAAAACATCCTTCTATTTGTTGCCTTGTATGTTGTCATGCAAATGCTCCATGTAGCACACGAATCGCCCAAAAACGTGCTTATCGCCGAGCATTATAGCCGTGATGAATGGGAAAAATCTTACGGCTTTTATGAGGGGCTCACAGAAATCGGCTTTATCATTGGTCTAGCCATCGGATTATTCATGTTTGCCTCTACTCTTAGCTCTGCTGTCTTGGCAACTTACAGTCTGTACCTTTGCAGCGGATTAAGCGTAGCTGCATTCATTCTGTCCATATTTCTGATTGCTGATCCATTGATGATTTTTGAAAGGCGCTTAGTAGGCATAGAGAGAAGGATAGATTACACCTATCGCGGCGTAGAATCCTCATCCAGGCTCATGGATGGATTGCGTTGGGATGGTTCACTTAAAGAAGACAGTTTTCTCGGGTTTGCCTTAGCGATAGTTATGTTTTCCCTTGCATCAAGCCTCTTCTTCACGCCTCTTCCAATATTCCTAAAGATAGGCTTAGGTTTGCCGACAAGCATGGTTTACGTCGCTTACATCCTAAACTCAGTTGGGGCAACAGCAGGCTATTTCTTGATTCGTGGACGAGCAAGATCAATGGACATAAGGAAACAAATGCCACGATTCGTGCTTTTCCGCAGTCTCCTCATATTTGCGCTCGTTGGGTTTATCCAGTTTGCTTTTTTCCGTTCAATCATGACTGGGATTCTTCTTATTTTCATCGGCTTCGCATACGCCATGTACTATATTATGATGCTTTCCCTTTCAATGGAGCTTATACCTGAGGGAAAAACAGGCTTTTTCGACGGGCTCGTCGGCTTAGGCGCAGCAGTAGGCTCCTTCCTTGGACCTTTCCTTGCTACACACTTGAATTATCTACCAACTTTCCTAGTTGCCGCTGTAGTTTTCTTGATTGCCTTCATAGCTCTAAAATTGTTCTCGTAAAACGTGAACAAAGAAAAAAGATAGAGCGAGCTTTCGCTCGGGTTCAAGTTTATTCTGTGTGCACTCTGAATAGGTCGATGTCTTCGCGCATGCTTGGTGTTAGCTCAAGGAAGTCTCTTACTGAACGCTCAATATCTTTTGACTGTGTTACGTATCTTCCGACGATTAGGATGTCAGCGCCTTGTTCTAATGCTTCTTTGGCTGTTTCTGGTACTATTCCGCCTGCAACTGCGATTAGATATTTTTTGTTTGGGAAAGCTTGGCGTATCATTTGTATGCGTTCAAGTCCGCAGGTTCTTCCGCTTTCTTGATCGATTCCTCTGTGCAATATGACGACGTCTGGGAACTCTTTGAGTGATTTAAGTTTTCCAAGCACATCTTCAACGTTTAGCATGTCTATGACAGCGTATATTCCAAGTCTTTTTGCTTCATGTACGAATGCATCAAGAGTTTCAGGTGGTGCAAGTCCTGCGGCAACCACTGCATCTGCCGTGTCTTCATAGGCTATGTCTACTTCGACTTTTCCTACATCGAGCGTTTTTAGGTCTGCAACTATGAACGAGTCTTTTGCTACTTGTCTCAGGTCGCTGATTACTCTTGTTCCATAACGCTTGATTAATGGTGTTCCGGCTTCAATGATAATTCTATCACTTCCTGGAAGTTGAGCGAGGATTTTCTTGGTTTTCTCAAGCTCAGGCGCGTCCATTGAAATCTGCAGGTATGGGGGTCTCCATAAGCGTGGAACTTTGAAGCCCA
Organism: Bathyarchaeia archaeon; assembly: GCA_050012335.1. GTDB lineage: Archaea > Thermoproteota > Bathyarchaeia > Bathyarchaeales > Bathycorpusculaceae > Bathycorpusculum. The sequence continues at coordinate 4,308 of JBEKHJ010000010.1, read as the reverse complement.
TTATCGGATGCTTTGCACGGTCTTTATCATAGATTATCTTTTCAAGTGATGGGTACTTCTTTAATGCTCGTTGCAGCGCCATTTTTGTTGCGCCGTAATTGTACTGGTATATTTTTCGGTAATCGCTTGCTTTTGGATGAACAAACACGCTGCAAATGATAACCCACTCATCAAGTTTGTCTGCGGGTATAATTCCTTCTTCTGCAGAATCAGCAATGGCTTTGGCAACTGCGGCTTGTGCTGGGCCAAAGATTTTTCCTGTGTCCTCCATGTTCTTAATGGTTACTTTAGGCACTATTAGTGTGTGGGGTTTCGGCGGCAAATTAGGTCTTATAACTGCCAGCAGTGGCGTATGACCAGCTGATAAACTTGTCATGCCATTAGCGAACGCTTGGCCAACTGGGCCATTTTTGTCGCCTATCATCAGATCTATGTGTGCGACTTCGTTTCCTTCTCCAACCAGAGATTCACCGATTAAGTAAGTGCTTCCTGAATTTTCGTCAGCAACCACTGTCGGCATACACTCAACAATCTCTTTGAAATCGACATTGAACTCCTTTAACCAAGTGTAAAGTGTATCCCTGTGAATGTCTATTTCTTTCGCTGTTCCAACGATTGTCGGTTTTATCGGCTTATTTTTTGAGTCAACTTCTTTTTTTGCCGCTTCAGTCAACATTTTAATAAATTCTTCTCGAGTTTCTGGCTTTTTAACATCTGTTCCCGACATTTATTTTAGCCTCAGCGCTCTCTCTATCTCATCTTATATATAAAAGTGTCGGAAGGTTGAAAAAAGTATTAAGGATGGTTGAGCTGATTCTAGCGACAAATTGTCGTTCAATAGCTGTTTTATTTGGGGAAGCGGTAAACGCTGTCCTTGAGAAAAGTTTATCGGTAAATCTATATACCTTGAAGTTTTATTGAATGCCTCATTATGAGGCAATCCGGATGTCTTGGACTGACTGGGCATGTTTAGGCATATTCGTATTGGGTTTTTTGCTCTTCCTATACGGTGCCAACGCTTATAATGCAATTATTGGTTACGCGGGCGTTTACCTTTGCATCGGTGCAATAGCAGTCTATCTTATTATATACATATACAAGGAATTGACTAAGAAAGCGCCCTCTCAAAACCCATAAAGGTTACCGTATTTTTCATTTAGGTATTGTAGGTAAGGTTTAGAATCCAAGTTTTTTTGGGTTGCTTTCTTGATGAGCTCTTCTGGGTCGTAGAGGTCTCCTTGGCAGTAGATATTTTTAGTTAACCAATCATTCACACTTTTCAATTTTCCTTGTGAGAGTTGGTTGCGCCAGTTCGGGAGGTCTTTGGTGATTGCAGCGGTTATTTGCCCACTGTAAATGTTGCCTAACGTGTAGCTTGGAAAATAACCGTATAATCCGCTTGCCCAATGCGTGTCCTGCATTACTCCTTCAGAGTCATTTTCAACTTTTACGCCAAGATACTCAGCGTATTTCTGATTCCAAACCTCAGGGAGCTCGTTGACTGCTATTTTATCGGCGAAAAGGTCTCTTTCAATTTCAAAGCGTATAATCACATGCAAGTTGTATGTTACTTCGTCGGCTTCAATGCGGATTTTTGACGGTTCAACCTTGTTGATAGCGTGGACAAACTGGTCTAATTCAACATTGGCAAGGTTTGGGACTGCTTTTTTGAGTTTAGGCATAAAACTTGTCCAGAACTCTTTCGACCGGCCAATTACATTTTCGTACAAGCGTGATTGGGACTCATGTATGCCATAGGAGCATGTGGAACCTATTGGTTGATACTTCCATTTTGGGTTGAGGTTCTGCTCGTAGAGCGCATGTCCTGTCTCATGAAGTATGGAGAAGATTGAGTTTGCATAATTGTCTATGTAATAATGCGTGGTTATGCGTACATCGTCGTAGTAGCCTGTGGTAAAGGGATGTTCTGTCTCATCAATTCTTCCATGCGCCGCAGGCGAGGTAGTGTCGTAGCCTAATGTTTGTGTTAAGAGTTGTGCGATTTGGCGTTGGTTCTCTGCTGGAACTGGCTGATAAAGTATTGCTACATCTGGCTTGTTTGGGCTGGCTTGAATCTTGCTTATTAGCTGTTTTAAGCCTTGCTGAAGTTGACTAAACGTTGCCGTAATCTGATCCCCAGTCATTTTAGGCTCAAAATTATCAATCGCCGCTTCATATGACGTTTTGGTTTCCTTAACTTTCATAAGAATTTCTGCAGCTTGCTTGCTTAAATCTAAAAGTTTTTGCAGGTCAGCTTTGAAGAGATTAAAATTTTTTTGGGCTTTAGCTTTTTTCCAAACATTTACCGTTATTACTTCTTGCTTGGCAAGGTCAGCCACTAGTTTTTCAGGTAAACTATTTTGTTCTCGGTAGCTTTTTTGGATTAGGTAGATGTTGCGTTTTTCCGCTTGGCCGAGCGTTTCGTATTCGGGGCTTGCTTGTATGGTGTTTAGGAGTTTTCCTATTTCTGGGTCTGTGCTCATTTTATGATGAATCCGACTTAGCAATGACAACTGTTGACTTCGTTGCTCTACTGCTCCTGGGGGCATCATGGTTTCCATGTCCCAGTGGATTATGCCTTCGGCTGTTTGCAGCACCATTAGGTCTTCAGTTTTTTTTAAAAGTTGCTTGTAAACTGAATTTATGGCGTTAGTAGTCAAAGTGATTTTTCTCCTTCATTTGTTTTGTGTTAATGCTCTGTTAAAAACTCTAGTTCTCACTGAAGACTATAAAGCTCCTTGTTCTTTGAGACTTTTTTTGATGCTCACCATTTGGTTAAGACTTGCATGGTTTATGCTGATACTTATCATTTGGGATGTTTGTGCGTTCCGATTTGGATAGCGTTGAGGTTTTTTAGGCTAGATTAGTCACAACTATTGCTGCGTGTTTAGTTGTGCATAAATGTTAAATGGCACCGAAACAACATTCACCATTAGTCAAAAAAGGTGCTGAAACATGTTTCAGCTGGTCGTTTGAAACAGTAATAGGGGGTGCATAAGGGTTGGTTGGGGAAGATGTTTGGGTTAGCCAGAACCTTATCAGGCCGCGTCTGAGCCGGGATGAGCTTTGGATGCTATATCGTCTGGTGGATCATCAGTATTGGTTGTTGAGGAAGCATCCGCATCCTTTCTGGGACCTGAATGAGCTCAGTAGGCTGAGGCTTAAGCTGTTGAGAAACCTAAACAGGAATCGTAATCAAGAATATCAAATAAGCGTACGCAGAAGGGTCTATTAAACCATTAGCAGGCATGCGCTGATTTTAACAAATGGTGGCTCTTATCAATGGATTGCTAACCTCAACTTGCGCGAGATTGTTGTTAGAAAAATTAAATGCCAGAAGCGAACGCCACTTATTGCCCTCACTGCGAGAAACAATTGATACTTTAAAAGATCTGTTTCTTTTTTATTTCAGCATGCAAGCTTAAGCATACTACGTACATCGAGGTTTGTTGCTGTTTAATGTTAACAACATACCTTTAAGTGAACAGTAAACACGCTTTATCCTGAAGTGCCGCTTATGACTGAACGCAAACCACCCTACGGCAAACGAATCAAAACATGGTCCATTCTGCCTAAGGCACCACCATTGCATGAAGAACCCATACGCGGGATAGAGCCTGGCAAATTAGTTTGCCAAATATGCAGAAAAACCTTCAAAACCCACGCCCAAATTGATAGGCACATGGAACACATGCATGGAAACCCAGAAAAAACACATACTGCACCCCATAGAATAGAATAAGTTGGTGGCTCGGGCTAGGATTTGAGCTGGTCCTCGGCTCGAAACCACTTTTATGGAGTAGCTATCTATAAAGCGAAAATGTTGGATATCTACCGCAAAACGTATATTTCCCACAGTGGGAATTAGATATGAGTGGGAAAATGACGACCAAAGAAGTAACTGTTGACGAGAAGGGTAGAATTCTAATCCCCAAGGAGACCCGTGAGAAGATTGGGTTACGAACGGGGGGGAAGGCACGGTTAAAGGTCGAGAAAGAAAGAATTGTCATCATGCCGCCAATTTCGCCAGAAGACTTCATTAGAGAAATGGAAGGTTGCATCAAAGAAGGCACTCCCGCCATAGAACCCTTAGACCTCAAGAAAATGTGGGAACCCAAAAAAGTGGCCAAGAAATGATCTTTATAGATTCAAACATGTGGTGCTACTACTTCGACAAACGCCTGCCCGAACATGAACAAGTACGCGACATAATGCGAAAAACCATAACTTCAGAAGATATTGTTTGCAATACACTAATAATTCTGGAAGTAGCCCACTACTTAGTCAGGCACTTCACAGAATAGACTG
>JBEKHJ010000009.1:0-30189 GCA_050012335.1 Bathyarchaeia archaeon | reverse complement strand
CCATTAAATTTCCTCCATATCACCGCTTCCATGGTTTATGCTGATAGAATAAAAAACTTTCCATAGCTTTCAAATAGATATTTTTCATTTCAACGTAACGGTTAAACAAATTTTTGTCTATGCCATTGAAACTCGTTAAAGGAAATGGTTGAAAGCGTTTAACAAAAGCTTGAATATTAGCCGAAAATAACAATAATTAATCAAGCCATTAGGAACCAAAAGTTAAAAAAGTTGCCTTAAAAACCTGCAAACCTAGTTAATCTTCCCTAACATTTTTTATATCCGAATCCCTAGCTTATCTTGGCATTTGAGGTTTACTTTATATTGCAGCCAACTTCTGAAAATGCTTTTGAAATGCTTGTGAAGCCAGTACGAAGGCTCGTTGAACAGAAAGGATTCTCTAAACCAACTGAACCTCAAGAAAAAACAATCCCCAAAATTCTTGACGGCAAAAACGTCCTGTTAATTTCACCCACAGCCACAGGCAAAACAGAAGCCGCCTTCCTGCCCGTGCTAAGCATGCTTCTTAAGGAACCCAAAGCTCCAGGCATAAAAGTATTGTACATTACGCCGTTGCGGGCTTTAAACAGAGACTTGCTCGAGCGGCTTCAGTGGTGGTGCAACAACCTAGACATAAAACTTGCCGTCAGGCATGGTGACACCGAAACAAAAGAGAGAACCCGTCAATCCCGAAGCCCGCCTGACATTCTTATAACAACCCCTGAAACCCTGCAAGCTATACTTTCCGGCTGGATTTTGCGTCAGCACCTGCAAAGCTTACGGTGGGTAATAATTGACGAAGTACACGAGTTAGCTGATAGCAAACGCGGAAGCCAACTGTCTCTGGCACTGGAACGTGTCAGAAGCCTAATCGGCAAAGACTTCCAAATGATCGGTTTATCCGCTACAATTGGCAGTCCAGAAAAAGTCGCTCAGTTCCTCGTCGGCGATAAGCGTCCTGTCGAAATCATCCGTGTTCCCGTTGCCAAAATGGTGAAGCTGCAAGTAATATACCCTAAGCCAAGTGAGGAAGATGTAAGGTTGGCCGCGAAAATCTACACGCATCCAGAAGTAGCGGCTAGACTGCGAATTATCCGCGATTATATGAGCAAACGTAACTCTGTTCTTTTATTTACAAATACGCGTTCAATCTCGGAAGTTTTAGCATCCAGATTTAAAGTGTGGGACATCGATTTTCCAATCTCAATCCACCACGGCTCTTTAGCTAAACTCTCACGAATAGCTGCGGAAACGGGGTTAAAGCGGGGTGAACTTAAGGGTTTAATCGCTACCAGCAGTCTCGAATTAGGCATAGACATTGGGCGCATAGACCTTGTTATCCAGTACATGAGTCCAAGGCAAGTTACAAGGCTTATTCAGCGGGTTGGACGAGCAGGCCACACTTATGGGCATGTGGCCGAAGGCGTAATTATCGGTATGGATTCAGATGATACGCTTGAAGCTTTAGCTATTGCCCGCAGAGCCCTAAAAGAAGAGTTGGAGCCCGTTGAAATTCCAGATAAACCCTATGACGTTTTGACTCATCAGATTGCTGGGTTGCTGCTGAAGAGCAGGCGATTAGAATTTAACGACGTTTTAGAATTAGCGCGTAACGCTGCGCCGTTTGAAAACTTAACCTTGAAGGATGTTGAAAAAGTTCTCAAGTATATGCATGAGCGTTTTCCACGTTTAGCCTGGGTGTCCTTTGAGGATCAAGTTGTTTTGAAGCCTCAGCGGTCTAAGGCTTTGTTTGAGTACTATTTTGATAATTTGTCCATGATTCCTGAGGAGAAACAGTTCCTTGTTATTGATGAGTCATCGGACACTTCGATTGGTGTTTTAGACGAAGCGTTCATGGCAGAGTACGGCAAGCCAGGAACAAAATTTATCATTAGAGGCAGCCCATGGCAAATAATCCATGCCACAGAAGACAAAGTTTACGTGCGGCCAGTTGATGATCCGACTGGTTCAATTCCCAGCTGGATAGGCGAGGAAATTCCAGTGCCATACGAGATAGCGCAGGAAGTGGCAGAAATACGCGGTTTTGTTGAGGAAAAAATGCAGGGTGGGCTTTCGCCTGAAGCGGTCAGTGCCTTGCTCTCTGAGCGTTACATGGCTGATAAGGAGACGATTTTGCATGCGTTGGCTGAGACGGTGGAGCAGGTGAACGCTGGCTTTGCGGTTCCTACTCCCAAGCGGATTGTGGTTGAGGATTGGGGTGAATTTGTTATTATTCACTCTAATTTTGGTTCGCTAATTAACCGTGCTTTAGCGCAGTTGCTTGGGGAAGTGTTGTCTGATAAGCTTGGGCGGGGCATCGTGGTTCAGCATGATCCTTACCGTATTTTTGTGCAGACCATGGGCAGTATGAGTGCTGAGGGACTGGTTGAAGTCTTTAATGAATTGAAAGGCATGAGTGCGCAAGCGGTTAAGGCTACGTTGACAAGGTCAACTATAAAGACTGGATTATTCAAGAGACGAGTAATACAAGTAGCCCGACGTTTTGGCGCTTTAAAGAAGTGGGCTGACTTTAGCAACGTTAGCCTTCAGAAGTTGATTACGAGTTTTGAGGGTACGCCGATTTATGAGGAAGGTTTGAAGGAAGTTTTCTCTAAAGACATCGATGCAGATGGGCTTGTCATGGTGCTTAAGCGGATTAGTGACGGTGAAGTAGGCTTGCAGGTGGTTACGACTGGCGGCAACGCGACTCCGGTTGCTCGCGTGGGCATTGAGCGGGTAAGCATGAAAACGGATCTTATTCCGCCTGAGAAAATGCGTGCAGTGCTTATCGCGGCAGCTAAAGCACGATTGCTTAATGAAACGGGCAATTTTGTTTGCACTAACTGTTGGGATTACATGGAGATGATTCGCATCAAAGATTTGCCTGATAAACCTAAGTGTCCAAGATGCGGGTCTTTTGCGCTTGGAATGTTGAAGGTGGAGGAGGAGAAGGCATTGCCGTTGATTGAGAAGAAGGGACGTTTAGCTAAGGACGAGGAAAAGATGCAGTTGCAGGCTAAGCAGACTGCTGAGTTGATTGAAAAGCATGGTAAAGTGGCTGCAGTGGCATTGAGCGCTCGACGAGTTCAAACGTCTGATATTGCAGATGTTCTTGCTAAGGAGCCTAAACTTTCAGACCGATTCTACGAGCTAGTTATGGAAGCTGAACGGAAATCATTAAGCAAACGGTTCTAAATGTCTGGCGCTTCTTAGGTTTCGGCGTTTCTAACGTCTTGTTTTTTGTCGATGAAAAACAAGCAAATTTTCTGTTCTGCTTAAGACGGTGATTATTTCGATTATAGTTAATGCTGCAATTGCATAAAGAGGAATCCAGTCGTAGGCATACATCGCTGAAACGACATTGCCATTAACCTCTGTCTGCAAGAAAGTAAAGCCTATATTGTAATAGAAGAAAAAGGGCAAGTTGGTTATGGCAAGAAACCCCACTATGCCAGTAAGAAACGGAATTATTTTTTGCCTGTTATACCATAAAAGTAGTGGGAATGCAAGAAGTGCGCCACGAGGGTCGAATGCGCCAAAAGCAAAAAGCAATGCCGAGAGCCATGGCTTTCTAGCAAATCCGAAGTACAAGGCGCCGACTATTAATGTGGTTTGGAGTACGTGGGCGTTTGCTAAGGCGTAGCCCCAATAGTAATTTGTTGAGAAAGTTTGAGGATTTAAGCTAGTGAACCGGTAATTAAGTAATTGGATTGCAGACTGATCTAGTGGCGGATTTGGAAGTGGGTCAATCAAAACAATGATGGCTGCTATAGCGCCAAGAATCAAGTTTTTGTCCTTAATAATCTTGTAAACGAAGAAAGCCAAGGCAGGAATTAAGGCAAGCTGCACTATGTCAAAAGCGATAAACGCGTTTTGATAGCTCAAGGATAGGAAGGGCGCAAAAAGAATGAGGAATGATGGTATGTACTCGAAGGATTGAGGTCTTGGGGAAATCTGGTAGTCGCCCGGTTGGGGCAACACGTTGTAAATCTGTGTTGGATTATGGAGTAGTCGCCACTCCCCAATGTAGTACGCTGAAAAGTCCCTCGCAAGAGTGGGCGATTCCGGCTTAAACGTTTCGGGATACGCAAAGCAGAAAGTAACTGCATTTAATGCTACAGCTATTGCGATTACTGAAATAATCAGTATCTTCATGTTTCTTGATAACACTTGTCTTTGGTTCATCTCTAAATTAGCATATTCATGTTAGAGGCAACTTAGCTAGTGGGTCCCTTTTCATCAAAATGATTGCAACAATTTATTAGCTTTTTTGTGAACCAACCCTCTTAGACCTTGAAGTAATCAAGAAGCCCGCTGAATTCAAAATTTTCTTGTTGGAAAAACCAGATTTTCTCTTAATTTTAAAATGCTGTGTGGTGAGGCTGATGATAACAGCACCTTTTTAAACCTAGACCTGCTTATTTTGCTTATCTGTTTATAGTGCCAGTAGGAGACTTAAGAAGAGTGGAAATAAGCCGAAAGAATTTACGCGATGAAGTTCTTGAACGCATCAAATACGTGAAAACGTGTGTTATGGCGCGTGAGCTTTGTTTGCTTGTGCGCACCAACAGGGCTGTCTTGGAGCCTAAGGATGTGCAGGAAGTTTGTCAGTTCGTTTCGAATCTGTGCAAAGAAGAAGGCTGCGTTGAGCCCAGTGAGCTCTGCATGAAAGCAGCTAATGCGGTTGGCTCGGCTGATGAAGAAAAATATCTTGAATTGTGCGCTCAAAGTTGCGTGAAATGTGGGGAAGCTAGAAGGCCGCTTCCGAAAAAGGACGCTTACGTGGCATAAAAAGCATGATTATTAACTTGTAAAGGATGAAGTGTAAGAATGTTTATCGCGCCTTTTGTTCCAAGTCCAAACTGTGTTGTAGAATACATGTTGAAATTGGCTGATTTGAAGGCTGGCGAAGTACTGTTTGACTTAGGTTCTGGAGATGGCAGAACTGTGATTATGGCGGCGAAAACTTTTGGAGCCAGAGGGGTCGGTGTAGAGTTGCGGGAGGATTTGGCGAAAAAAGCGTTGAGTACTATTCATGAGAATGGTCTTGAGGATAGAGTAACAATTGTGAATGGTGACATGTTTAACGTTAACTTAACTTCGGCTGACGTGGTTTACTTGTATTTGACGACGAGTGCAAATGAAAAGATTAGGTCCAAGCTTGAGAGTGACCTTAAGAATGGTGCACGCGTGGTTTCGCATGACTACGAGATTATTGGTTGGCGTGCTGAGAAAGTTGAGAATTTCTGTGAAAACCCACAGTTAGGCTATCCTTCACACACAATTTATCTGTACAGGAAGCCATAGTTTTTCCCTTTATTGATTGGAAAAAGGTTTTTAGTCTCTTATCTTCACTGTTCAAAAAGAGTGTTTACTAAATATGCAGTTTGTTCCTTGGCAAAACATAGCTGACTGGCATTGCAAAGCGTGCGGTTACTGCTGCAAACTCTACAGCGTCGTCTTAGACTTCACGGAATGGCTGAAAATCGTCAAAACTTTTGGCATGGAAACAACCGTGGCTGGCTTAGACCGATTCTTCATTAAAAGGGCAGATGATGGCTCGTGCGCTTTCCTATGCAACAACGTAAACAACTACTACTGCAGCTTGCAGAACATGAAGCCTGAAGCATGCAAACTCTGGCCCTTCAAAATACTTTCCGAACCAAAATACGGGCAGCCAAACCAAGCAGCATACGACTACGGTGGAATGCGACTGTACGTTTACGCGGATACTATGTGCAGCGGCTTACGGTATGGGGCGCCAACATGGGACTTCCATTATGCAACGCTTAGAGAGTTTGCTGAACTATCGTTGGGTATTAGGCAGGTGCAGTATAAAACGACTAGGGCGGTCGCGTTTAGGCAGCAACAATGGGGCAGACGATTATTCCCATAAAAAATGGCTTTTTTCTAAGAATTAAATTACGGCTTGTTTAGAGCATTAGTTTTTCCCGATTGCCTCGATTAGGTTATTAAGTTAGTTTTAAACTCTTAACCAGCAAACTATCCTGTTAACAAGTGAGGTAACTGTTGTATGCCCAAGGCTAAAGTTGGCGTTTCAATGCTCTACTGCCTAGGCGAACCATTCAATCGGATGGTTAAGCGTTTAGGCACTGTGGACACGCGTTACGTTGAAGTTTTAGATGATGGCAAGCATGAACTTGACAAGAAACGCGTCGCCACGCTCAAAGAAGCAGCAAAATCATACAGCTTAGAGTACTCGTTACATGCGCCCTTCGCTGACATCAATATTGCCTCCCCATCTAAATCTATGCTGGACGCTTCCATGAAACGGCTCAAGCAATCCATGGCTTATGCCAACGCGTTGGATGCAAAGCTTTGGGTTTTTCATCCTGGAGCGAAAACAGGCATTGGCCAATTCTATCCTGGCGCTGACTGGAAACAAAATAACCAAAGCATTCAAGAGCTCTTCAAGGCAGCGGAAGGATTAGGGTTAAACATTGCTTTGGAAAACCTGCCGGCAAAATACTATTTTTTCATGAGTAAAGCAGAAGACTTCGTTAAGTTTTACCGTGAAACCAACTTACCAGTCGGCATCGTCATGGACTTGGGGCACGCTAACCTAGAAGGCCAAATTGAGCCATTCTTTAACATGTTGGCTGACAAAATCACTCATATTCACGCCAGCGATAACGACGGCGTAGAAGACCAGCACCTCGGCATAGGCAAAGGCAAAATCGACTGGAACTGGTTCGCACAAACCATGAAGAAAATGGGCTATGACAAGTCTGTAATCGTCGAATCCACAATCAACGTCCCAGAAAGCCTACAAAAACTGCGGCAGCTTCTCGGTTAGCTTTTCCTAAGCGGCAGTTCAAGCTCCATAAAATCCTCAGCCAACATCGTGTGTGCAAAGACCTTTTTTGCCTGTTCCAAAAGCACACTGGCATCAGGATATCTTGCGCTGATATGCGTCAAAACCAGCCGCTTGGCTCCAGCTGCCTTCGCTTGTCCTGCAGCTTGGCTAGGCGTTGAATGCCCATCCACTGCTGCTTTCTCGCTCAGCGAATCGTCAAAGGTGCAGTCATGAATAACTAAATCCGCTCCAGCAGCAAACTTTGCAAACCCTTCGAACGGTCTGGTGTCGCCTGTGTAAACAATTTTTCGCCCAGCCCGAAGCGGCCCCATGACGTCGCTTGGCTTAACCACCCTGTCGTCTGCCAGTTTGATTTCTTCGCCGTCCTGAAGCTTAGACCATAATTCACCTTCGGGAACTCCGAGCGTCAAGGCTTTTTTCGGGTAAAACTTTCCAGGGCGCGGCTTCTCTATAAACGCGTAAGCGTAACTGTCTACGGCATGGTTAGACCTGGCAGCCTCAACACTGTATTCTTCTTTATCCAGAATTATGCCTTCGCTTAAAATCTCGCTGATTTCCACTGGGAACGTTAAACCAAACTTCAGGGTCTCTTTAGCGCAAAGCAGAAAATCCTTAATTCCCACTGGCCCGTAAACTGAGACTGGCTCTTTGCGGTCCATTAACGCCATCGTTTGCAGCACCCCTGGCAAACCCAGCACGTGGTCACCATGCAAGTGAGTGAGAAAAACTTTTAGTTTCTTGTGGAAGCTTACTTTTGCCTGCATCATTTGCCGCTGTGTGCTTTCGCCGCAGTCAAACATCCACTGCTCCCGTGGGCACTGCACCATCACGGATGGTAGGCTCCGCTTCAGGGTTGGAACGCTGCCGCTTGTTCCCAAAAACACCACGCGAATACCCATACTTAGTCATGCACCTTCTCGAACACTGCGATTTCCCTTGTTAGCGTTCTATGTACGTAGGCGAAATGGGACTCCACATGTCTATACCCCAACGCCATGCCTAACGCTTTAATGTTTAATGTTTTAGGCGAAGCAATACAAAAAGAATACCTTTTGAACCACTTTGATTTAGCTTTCGCGCACCTTACAACCATTAACGAGCGCTGGAGCGAACTCGCGTTAGCCACGCAGAAACCAGACACTACAAAACATCTTTTCCACACCAAGAGCATTTGGAATTTTCACACCAAATTAACCCTTACAATACGGACATTTTTTAAATGGTAAATGCTTCATGATTGTCATAATCGGCTATTGCCCAAGTTATTCCTTCAAGTTATGATTTGCATTTTGCTTATTAAAACTAGTAATCATCCCACGAAGACAATAGAACCCAGATAAATCGGAGTAAGTAATCTTCCGAGCAATAGTCACAGGTTTTCTTATTTTCAGCCAATAGCGAGAGGTTCTTCGGCAAAACCTAACTTGCGAGACAAAAATTGATTTCATTTTTCACTGTGGCTTGTGGAGTTCGGTCAGACGTTTTTGCACCATTCTCAATAGTTGTTTCCTTACTTTTTCTCCCGAGGATCCTGGTTCCACAAAGCACATCTGGTTAGATAATGCTTTATCGCCTAGCTTGTCATGTATCCACTTTTGAAAATCACCACGCGAATAATGGAACATAATCGAATTAACATTGATAGTTTCCAGTTTCTCTGCGAAGTCCGATAGACTTCTCGCTGTTATCCCTGTGTTAACACCCTTTTCTGTTGTGAAATGGAAGCCTTCCTCATATGGAACGGTTCTCAGGATTTTTGATTCACCAAATTTTGTATCAATCTGGCTCATAAAAATTCACTACTCAAACTATGATGAAACACATAGCTTTAATCGATATATCTGTTTGCGACTGCATGCCTACAGTTACGCTGGATGATTGAGTTTTAAGTTTAACCAGTTCATTGATCTTCTTGAAAACCTATGATACCCGTAGGCATATTATAAAAATTTTTAAACTGGAAGACGCTGCTTGTAGTAAATGTCGACAAAAGAGGTCGAACAAGATGGTTAAACGAATTGTAATTGTCAATGAGCGGGGAGAAGTACAAAAGAAGTATTCACTGATGCCTTCCTCACCATCATTTTTTCAGAAATAAATATAAGGAACGGCAACGCAAGTCAATTAGGAGTCTTTTCGATGTTTTCTTTACAAGTCGCTCTCCCGCCAGTAGATTCGTTCTGGTGGCTCGCAATAGTCTTCCTCATAATTGCCTTGATAGCGGTAGTAGTCATCGGCTTCCTCTTTGCATTTCCCATCGCGGCCTTAGCAGCCATAATAACTTATTTCATAACAGGCGGCAGCATAAATTCACTAACAGGTAGTAGCTTACTGTATGCAGGCATAGTATTTCTGGTTGTCGCGCTAATATCAGCAGCGATAGGAAATCTCTCGGGCTATGGACGTAGACGCACCGTAGTCGTCCACGATGTTTAACGTCATTAACGCTGTACATGAATAATTTGGGAAATATGCCCATCGGTATCGTGGTTTGGAACAGAAGGCTCAAAATTAAGCCTGTTACCAAAATCGAACGTAATATTTGACTTATTTGAGGCCCACGAAAAGAGGAAAAAACGAGAGAGCAGGCTCTCAGAATCTAATGACAGTGAAACTGCTCTCCTGCAATATTCAAAGGCCTGTCACGAAAAGATAGGGATAGAGAAAAACCTGTCGAGATTTATTTTATATTTTTTCAGGCAGGAGGTGAACGGATCAAATGGCTCGAACTTCTTTAGGGCAAGTGGCTTATTACTTAGCGCTTATTGGCGGCATTCTGCTGGTAATCTTTGGGTTGCTGAGTTTATTTTCAATAGGATTCGGAGGACCAGCATTCTTCTATTGGAGTGTCTACTCGTTTGGGTATAGTGGAATTGTAATGTTAATCTGCGGCGTCATAGCGATCATTGGTGCAAAAAGCGTCACTACTCTTGTCTGGGCTATAGTGCTGATAATTGTGGGACTCATCGGCGGTGGACTCGGCGGCTTGCTGGTTTTACTCGGCGCAATAATTGGGCTGATTGTAGCTTTAACCCATTACAAATAATGACCTGCAGAATACTTCAGGTCTCCAATTTTTTTCCAGTGTAAAAAATTTTTTGCAGGGTAAATTAAAATTTAATCAACCAACCCAACCACCAAAGCACAAAATAGAGCCGGCGCGTGCTGAGTCCGCTAAGTAACCGTTAGTTAAGTTTTTTCATAAACCATTATTTCACGTGTCAATGACCTATGAATATAGACCATGTGAGATTCAATCGTTTTGTATCCGAGGCCTTTAACAAACCCGGTTAAATCCTTAGACATGTGGTCTACTTGTCTTTGTTGGTTCACCCTTATGGGAAGGGCTATACAAATCCGTTGCCCCACCCCCAACAAACCCAGCGACGAAGCCAAAACCTCCTGCACCAACTGCTTAGTCGTAGACTTCAATGTGCTTGCTGAGCGTCCATACGGCGGGTCAGTAACAACACAATCAACCTCCGTAAAGGGTAAGTGGCGTGCGTCAGCCAAAACTAAGCCTTCAGCAGTGATATTGAAGTGTTGCAGGTTTTTTCTGCAACCCAAAACCATCCGCCTCTGAGCATCAACACCCAACGCTCTACAGCCGATGTACGTGGCTTCAATAAGCGAGGTACCCGTGCCGCAGAAAGGGTCCAGCACTAAGTCTTCAGTTTTTCCATGCGCCAAATTCACCATGCACCTGGCAAGTTTCGACGGCATGGCGGACGGGTGGAAGAACGGTTTTTTGCGCGGTCTGCGTTCTGAGAAGGTTTTGGTTTGGATTTCGGTGAGCTTCAAGCCAAAAACGAGTTTTTCGTTGGTTATTATGCCTATGAAGGTTTTGTCTGGGTTTTTGAGATTTACTTTTGCTGCTTCCGTGCGCTCTAGTATTATTTTTCCCAGTTTTCCCTCAAGCCTCATAGTGTTGATGGCTTGGTCAGCGTAGTTTTTTATGCGGTTTATCCGAACAGAGAAGCTTTCGCCAGGTTTCAAGACAGCTTCGAAGTCTGTGTTGCTTGCGACTTCAGTGATTTCTGTTTCCGTGGCGTCTGATTTGAACAGCTCCAAAGCGCAAAGCCTTGTGAACGCGGCTCTAATCTGCACTGCTTGGACGCTGCTTAACTCTGATTCCAACCGCAAGGTCTGATCGAGGACTTCAACGTTCCCATAGCCATAGCCTTCTGCTTCCAGTATCGCTTTAACTTCCGCAGCAGGCAGCGACTCGCTCTCGCCTGATAAGAGGAAAAAAAGTTTAGCCAACTATTTTTGCGCCCTAAGTTCTTGGCTTATCAGCGGCGCCAACGAAACCTTACTCACGCTGCCCGGTACGCTGTCGGTGCCCACGATTTCCTCCACGCTTGCGTCAAGGATGCGTTTTTCAGCGTCGCCAATCAGCAAGCCGTGCACGCAAGCGCAAAAAACGTGTTTGGCGCCTTGTTCGCGGAGGATTTTTGCTGCTCCCACGATGGTGCTGCCTGTGCTGATTATGTCGTCGAAGATTATGACACTTTGTCCTTTAACGTTTAAGCCTTCAGCGGTATGCTTGGTTTGTCCAGTGTAGCGGTCACGCTGCTTATCCAAATGCCCAGCTTCGCCGCCTAAAACCATTTGCGCCTGCTTAGCAATATACATTGCACCCTTATCAGGTGACAACGCAAACGCGCCCCTGAAGCCCCTCTGCACAAAATACTGTGCCAAAAGCGGTATAGCACTCACTGTTTTGGCTGGAAACGGAAACTGCTTGAGCGCATGTTCCGAATGAATGTTAACGGTTAAGAGCTCGTCGATTCCCGCAACCTTCAGCATCCGCGCCACAGTTTCAACACTTATACCCTCGCCCGCTAGAAACATCTTATCCTGCCGAGCATAAGCCAAATACGGCACAACAGCCGTGACTTTGACGGCGCCGCCACGCTTTGCCGCGTCAGCCATGAACGCTAACTGAAAAACCCTCCCATCCTGCATTGGAGGACAAGTAGTCTGAATAATAGCCACACTTTCACCTTGAACGTTACCTTCCAAACGCACATACGATTCTCCATCAGGAAAAACCTTTGACGCAACAGGAATATTTTGGTAACCAGTTAATGCTGAAACCTTTTCAGCAAGCTCCTTCGAAGCTGGACCAGCAATAATCTTCATTATATTTTCCTCTTTCCTTAAGAATGCAAGTTCAGGTTTTAAGGCTTTATCTATAAGGATTAGAGCAATCATTTTTGAGAAACTGGCTTATGGAGGGATACCCTCTTTTTAGACATAGTTTCAGTAGCTAAAAAGATACCTACCCTACCGATTCCTCAGTTTTTTGCTTTAACTTCCAGATAACTTTCGATGGCTTCCTTGATGTTGCTTAAGGCTTCTTCTTTGGTTTCGCCTTGAGTTGCAACCGGAAGCTCAAGACACTTGACTACGAAATCACCTTCCTCGGCAGGTTCGAGTAAAACTGTGAATTTGCGGGCACTCATCAGATAACCTCAACATCTACTTTACTTTGCAATTTGCATATGAACATATCTACATTATTGAGTTATCGTCAAATCTAACAGCAATTGCATAACAGTTTTAAGTTCAACCTTATTTTTCCATTAGAAAAGGATTGGACTGTATGGATACTTGGCGTTTACTACCGCTTCAAACCAATAATGCGTTTATGAACATGGCAATCGACGAGGCAATTTTAACGGCGCGAATCGCTGGGCAGGTTCCGAGCACGCTGCGTTTTTATCGTTGGCAACCATCCGCCGTGAGTGTTGGCAAGAACCAGAATCCTGAAACTGAGGTTTACCTTGATGCTTGCAAACGGTTGGGTGTTGATGTGGTTCGTCGTATTAGTGGCGGCGGCACTGTTTATCATGATTTTGAGGGCGAAGTCACCTACAGCGTAACCGCCAAAACAGGCGACTTGGGCACTGCAGACATCACTAGCGTTTACGCCAAGATTTACGAGGCAATAACTGATGCGCTTAGGCTTTTGGGAATACCAGCCGACTTCAGCAGAGGCGACCAAAAAAACTGTCCAAACCTAACTGTTAACGGCAAAAAAATCTCAGGCAGCAGCCAAACCATAACCCGCGGCGTCGTCCTCCAGCACGGCACAGTGTTGCGAAGCATTGATTTGCCAAAAATGTTCACGCTTCTAAAACTAAAAAACGCCACTTGCACCCAAGCCGCAGACATTGCCAAGCGCAAAATCACCAGCATACAAAACGAGTTAGGCCACGCAGTTATGCCTGAAACAGTTGCTAATGCGTTGGCTCAGGGGTTTAGGGCGATTTTGAAGATTCAGCTTGAGCCTGGCGAGTTAACGCCTTATGAAGTGGAGCTTGCGCAGAAACTTTACAAGGAAAAATATTCTAAAACCAAATGGAATTTTGAGGGAAAAACCAGCTAAGCTTTCTCTTTATGCCACCTTACGCCTTGCGCTGTATCCTCAAGCACGATGCCCATTGCCTTAAGCTGCGTTCTTATGGCGTCGGCTTCTTTCCAATTCTTCGCTTTCCGGGCTTCCTCACGCTTCTGAACTAACGCATCAATCTCTACTGGTAACGCTTCCTGCATCTTCACCTCGCCAATGGCGCCTAAGACTGCATCGATTTGCATTATTAATCCGCCAACTTCTGCTGCTTCCGCCTTGCTTACCCTGTTAGCATCAAGCAGGTTGTTGACTTCCCGCACGAAATCAAAAAGCGAAGCCAACGCTGTACCGATGTCCAAGTCATCATCCATCGACCCGCCAAAACATGCCTCAAGCTTCGCGTTTAAAACGGCGACTTTTCCTTTGCTATCCTTGCCATCCGTATCATGCAAGCGCCGAACAAAATTCCTAAGCCTATCCACCGCAGCTTTAGCAGCTTCTAAACCTTCAAAAGTAAAGTTAAACTGCTGCCGATAATGCGTAGACAACAGCAAGTACCGAATCGCAATCGGATCATACCCTTTAGCTAACAGGTCGCGGAGCGTGTAAAAATTGCCAAAGCGCTTCGCCATTTTTTTGCCTTCAACAAGCAAATGCTCATTATGCAACCAGTAATTCACAAACTTCTTATCTGTCGCCGCCTCGCTTTGCGCAATCTCGTTTTCATGATGCGGAAAAATGTTATCCACGCCTCCGCAGTGAATGTCGAAGGTTTCGCCGAGATACTTCATTGACATGGCGCTGCATTCGATGTGCCAGCCTGGCCTGCCTTTGCCCAGCTCCGTCTCCCAGTAAACGTCGCCGTCTTCCGGCGTCCAAGCTTTCCAAAGGGCAAAGTCTTGGGCTTCTTCTTTAGCGTATTCGTCTTGGCTTACTCTTGCGCCTGCTTTGAGCTCGGCAGTTTTGATTTTTGAGAGTTTGCCGTAATCTGGGAACTTGCTGATAGCGTAGTAGATTGAGCCGTCTTCGCCGCGGTAAGCGTAGCCTTTAGCCATCAAGGTTTTGATTAAAGCGACCATTTCGGGAATGTGGTCGGTAGCTTTGGGGTAAACGTCTGCGGGTTGAATGTTTAAGGCTTTGATGTCTTCAAAAAAAGCTTTCACGTAAAAATCTGTAAACTGCTTAAGCGGTACCTGTTGCTTCTGGCTACCCTTGATAGTCTTGTCGTCGACATCCGTCAAGTTCATGACATGCGTAACCTTGAAGCCTCGACTCACAAGCCAACGCTTGAGCAAATCCTCAAACAAAAAAGCCCGAAAATTCCCAATATGCGCAAAATCATACACTGTGGGACCACACGTGTACATTTTCACTTTGCCTGCTTCCAACGGCTTAAAAATTTCTTTCTTACGTGTTAGAGTGTTAAAAAAGCAAATACTTGATTGCGAAGTGGTCATTTCTTAGCCCGAAGAAAATACAATAGCCGAAATTATTTAAGCATTCCACTAAGCATGCCCAGAAAAATGTAGAGGAGCCTACAATTCAGCTATTGCTCCCTTAAGATAAGTCGCAGAAGCTTCAACAATCTTAACCCTCACCGTTTTGCCCATCAAGCAATCCGTGCTTTTAATGACAATTGGTTTGTAAGCGAAATTGCGTCCCACCCATGAGCCTTCCACTTTTCCCTTCTCGTCAACAAGCACTTCTCCAACCCAGCCGACCCAACGCTGATTCCGCTCCAGAGAAATCCGCTTAGCCTGCTTCGCCGCAACGGTGCTTCTGCGCTTAATCTCACCCCGTTCAACCAAGCCATCTTGCATTTTTGCAGCTGCAGTTTTGGGTCTAGCGAAAAACTTTGAAACATTAACCACATCAGGCTTAACTTCCTCTAAGAGCCTAAGCGTCTTCTCGAAAGCTTCAGCCGTTTCACCTGGAAAACCAACAATGATGTCAGTGGCAAGTGTCAAGTCGGGAAATTCATCTCTAAACGCATCAACAATGCTCTTGAATTGCTCTGCCGTGTAAAACCTGCGCATACGCTTTAGTGTTTCGTCGTCGCCGCTTTGCACTGGCAAATGCAAAAACTTGAACACTTTATCACTCCTAAACGCCTCAACAAACTGGTTTTGCATGTCAGTCACCATGTTTGGCGTCATCATGCCAACCCGAACCTTAAAATCACCAGCTAAATCACCTATCGCTTCCAGCAACTCCGCAAGGTTACTGCCCAAATCTCTTCCGTAACAGGCTGTATCCTGTGAAGTAACCCAAAACTCTCTGGCACCAGCAGCAAAATCGCTCTGCACGCGTTCAACCACTTCCTTGACGCTGTAGCTTCGCAGGTGCCCACGCGCAAAAACAACGCAGCAATATGCGCAGGAACCTAAGCAACCATAATTCACTGGAACAACGCTAATGACTGGATTAGACTTAACTCTTGGAAGATCAAGTTTCGGCTTGGCGTCCAAACTTGTCAGTTCAACAACTTTCTCGCCAGCCAAAACACGCGAAACAACATCCACAATTCCTTTTCCAACAGCAGGACCAACCGCACCGTCAAAACACACCTCACGTAGCAACCGCTCAAAGCTGATCATCGGTAAACAGCCCGCAACAACAAGCTTCTTGCCCTTAGGCGCACGCTTTAAAGCGTCAATAATGCGGTTCTCTGTTGGACCCTTAACGGCGCAAGTATTGTAAACCAACAGGTCAGCCGCAGCTTCTGAAGCTGCCAGTTGAAAGCCAGCTTGAGCTAGGCAACCTGCCAAAACCTCGCCATCAGCCATATTCGCCGAGCAGCCAAAGCTTCTAACGAAAACCTGCAATGACCATGTGCACCAGCAGGTAAGATGCTTCAATAAGACATAAAAACATAAAGGTTCTCTCGCGGAAATTGACAAAAACCTGCAACGTCGCCCATAAAAAGCTTATAAACCGAGTAACGAACATGTTATAAGCATATTTAAGGCATAATATACAGAGCTATAGCCAACAAGTTAGTGTTTGTTTATTCACTCATTAATTGGGAGAGATAACTAAATGAAATTGATCACTCTGTATCTGCCTGAAACGTATATTAAAGCTTTGGACCAGCTGGTTGGCGAACGGTTCTATCCTAACCGTGCCGAAGCTATCCGAGTTGCTATCCGTGATTTAATTAGTGCCGAGGTTTGGAGGCGCAAGGGCGTTGACTAAGCATGTGCATGATGAAGCGTTTAAGTACCCGTTGACGCTTGAGGATGCGAAGGTTGAGATTGTTCCAAAAATCATCGATAACTCAATGGTCATTAGCGGTACCCACGTTGTCCGTAATCCTAAAGGCAAAATGAAAGTTAGGATGGTTAAGCCTAAAGTGACTGTTAAAAGCAGCAGCAGATTGGAGAAAGCTACACAGCACCTCTATGACTTGGAAGAAGCGCATGAACCTGAAAAACCGCTGAATATCGACTTTGGCCTCTACCAAATGGAAAATTATTAACCATCACTTCACTCCTTCTTTTTGCCCCAACTTTTCAGATCAATCTTAAAGAAAAGCTATTATTCTCAAAAAACCGCTTTACCGGCATGAACAACATCCTTGCCCAAATAAGAGAAGACCTAAAAGCTAACACAGACCAGAAAACACAAAAAAGTTTTCAACGCTTCTTCAAAGAACAGGTAAAGTATTACGGGGTTAAAACTGGAACCGTTGGCAAAATAGCCAAAAAATACTGGAACCAAGTGAAAACTTTAGACAAACAAACAATTTTCAAGCTGTGCGAGGAGCTTTACCGTTCAGACTACACTGAAGAAGCTTTCATAGTTTCCTTCTGGCTGCCAAACTACATTGAGCACCTTGAGTCAAGCGATTTGGCAACTTTCAAAGCGTGGATTGAACGGTACATTAATAATTGGGCTAAATGTGACGGGTTCTGCAACCACACCGTCGGCGACTTAATTCAAAAGTATCCAGAAAGTCTAAGCGAAGTGAAAAGCTGGGCTAAAAGCGATAACCTGTGGCTTAAACGGGCTGCGGCTGTGTCGCTTATTGTTCCAGCGAAGAGAGGCGATTTTCTGCAAGATGCTTTCGAAATATGCGACGCGTTGTTGGCTGATGAGGATGATATGGTGCAGAAAGGTTACGGGTGGCTGCTTAAAGAGGAAAGCCGAAAGCACCAAAAAGAAGTCTACGAGTACGTTGTTAAAAACAAGAAGACTATGCCACGAACAGCTTTAAGGTATGCTATCGAGTTGATGCCTAAAGAGCTCAAGGCACAGGCAATGAAGAAAGACTGATTCGTTAACTTGTATAGTCATTTTTCGGCGGCTATGTTCTCCAGTCTGGGGCAGCCTTTTTGCGGAAAGCAATCACTTGGATGTGGCCAATGATTATTATTGCCATCCATATGTTTGAATAGAAAAAGTAGTAAACGAATAATTCGTGCAGTTTCATTTCCCTGAACCCGAGTTTTCTTGAGAAACCGTAGAAAACAGCGGCGGTTAACCCGAAACTGGATAGCGAAATAATTAATATCTTAAGCAAGTCTGCGGTTGCAAGGGATACCAAGAAAACTGGCAGTAAAATGTTGAATTTTACTGACAAAAACAGTGAGAAAATCAGTAGTGAATTGTACATCCAGAGGCTTGGCACTAAAGCGCTTAAAAGGAAAATGGCGATGGAAGGGTAAAGGAAGAATAAACTTGGCAGAAAAACTTGGGGTTTCTTAACAAATCGTTTAGCTAAATCCTTGTACCAATGTTCTAACCATAAGGCTTGACCTATTGCCCATCTTCGGCGCTGCCTAAACCATTTCCTCCATTCAGAGTAAACGACGTTTTTAACTTCAACTTCGGCGGTGTAAGCGAAACTGCTGTCTTCCATGAAAGCTCTTGTTGCAATGTCAATGTCTTCAGCAACAACCTTGTGGAAACCGCCAACTTTCTCAAACGTTTCCCGTTTAATTGCAAAAGCCGCGCCATTAACGGCAGGGCACTTATGCATGTACCTTGATGCTAACCAAGCGCTAATGTTAAACGTGAAGTACTCGTAATAAGCCATCTTGGACAAAAATGATTTTCCTTTTGAAACTTTCTTTTTTATGTCAAGTACATCGGCGTGTTGCATTTCCATAATAATTTTTCTTAAATAATCTGGGTCTTTTTTTATTTCAACGTCAGAATCTAGGAAAAGTAGCACTTTACCTGAAGACAGCTTCATTGTGTTGTTGAGTGCGTTTGCTTTCCCTATTCGTTCTTTGTTAACAATGAACTTGATGTTTTCTTTCTCCAAATGCTTTATTCTTTCAGAGAAATCGTCCGTTGGCTCGTCGACTGTTACAAAAATTTCTTTTGTTACATTTTGAGAATTCAGTTCATTTAGCATGCTAGCTAGTTGATTTGATTCTTTGTAGACTGGGATGAAGATACTGATGTCCACAGCCAATCCCCAATTATTAAGATAAATCCACTTGATTTATTTTCAAATGGCTTTTTAAATTATTCTAGAAAAAAGGGAGCAAGCAAACTAGGGAATGGTGAAAAATTAGAATTTTGCTGCAACTAGAACTACGCCTAACACTGTGAGAACAATACTTACCAATAGTTTAACTGAAACTTGCTCTATTTTCCGAAGGTACAGGTAAGCGAATAAAGCTACAAACACAGGCTCAATTGACAGCAGTGGGGTTACAACTGAAACTTCAGCGTAGCTTAAAGCGTAGAAACTTAATAACCATGTGATTGCTTGACCAATCCCTGCAATCCAAAACAATCGTAAGTCTCTTTTCAAAGATAAATCCTTACGAATCGACTTTGAAAACGCAAGCATCAATACAAAAGGCAAAAGCGAAAACGTGTAAGCAACAGCGACACCTAAAACAGGAGCATTAAACAAATCCAACGCATACTTACGCAGTACACTGCCAACTCCAAGAGCTAAACCACCAATTATTGGATAAATCAGGTTTTTTCTTGAATGTTTATTGCTACTGTTCACTTCTCTGGAGCTCCATTCCACAAGTATTCCGCCCAAAAATACAAGGAAGATGCCCATCCAGTTTCCAGGAGCCAAAATTTCACTTAGAAATAGCACGGCTAAAAGTGAAGTATAAAGTGGATAAATTGCGAAAAGCGATGAATTTACTGGTGCACCAAGCTTCTTCATGCCTTGATAATAAAGCAGCCTCACGAATCCGGGAGTTAAAACTCCGCTTAACGCGAAAAGCAAAATACTTGCAATATTGATTGCCGCAAAATCGGTGAGAACCAGTGCAAGTGGCCAAAGAATTAGCATTCCTACCCAACTGATGGCTAGGCTGATGTTGAAGGCGCTTGATCGCGCGGAATGCTTTCTAACAAGCACTACTGATAGGGCTGAAGTTGCCGCTGAAAGTATTGCCAAGGCTATGGCAATCATGCCTTTTCATGTTCGATGAAGCGCTAATTAAGATTATTCTCGCTTAGCTTTGCCTAGGCTTTTCTTTTGTATTTTATAGGTAAATTATTATTTGTGGCGAAGAATGCTATTGGCGATATGACTCACGTTAAGGCTTTAGGTTTACTTTCTGGCGGATTAGACAGCATTCTTGCTACAGAACTTATCCGTAAGCAAGACATTGAAGTAGTCGCCTTTAACGTTAAGACTCCTTTTTGCATTTGCAAGAAAGACGGAACCAGCGAAGCAGCGGAAGCTGCAAATCAGTTAAAGGTTCCCTTAAAAGTGGTCAGCGTTGAGAAAGATTATTTGCAAATGCTTCGCAAGCCAAAGTATGGTTACGGCAAAAACATGAACCCTTGCATCGACTGCAAAATCTTTATGATAAAAAAAGCTAAAAAATACGCCAAAGAGATTGGTGCCGACTTTATTTTCACCGGCGAAGTCTTAGGTGAAAGACCAAAGTCACAGCATTATCCTGCACTTCGGCTCATCGAGGAAGAAGCAGGCTTGAAAGGTAAACTTTTGAGGCCTCTATCTGCTAAGTTGCTGCCTGAAACGGCTGCTGAAAAAAAAGGCTTAGTCGACAGAACAAAACTCCTGAGCATTCAGGGTAGGTCTAGGAAGCCTCAGTTCCAACTTGCCAAAGAATTCGGAATTAAAAGTTATCCATCTCCGGCTGGCGGATGCTTGTTAACCTGCGAAGAGTACTCAAAGAAACTCAGAGACCTTTTCGCCAACAAGAAACGCGTTTCCATGGCTGACGTGGCGTTACTGAGGGTTGGCAGGCACTTCAGATTAGGCAAAAACAAGATTATTGTCGGCAGAAACGAAGCAGAAAACAAGTTTTTAGCTGCGCAAAAAACACCGAGCGAATATTACTTTGAATTGCCCGATATTGTGGGTCCGATAACGATTTTGCAGGGACCAAAAACAAAAAAAGCCATTGAAACAGCCGCAAAATTAACCGCGTATTATTCAGATGCTGAAACTGCTAAAGTTAAAGTAAACTTTGGCAGAGAAGCCCTCAACAAATCCCTAATCGTGTCGGTTCCAGACAAGGCTGATGTAGATAAACTAAGAGTTGGCCACATAAAGAACTGAATGGATCTCTAGTGTTCGCTTGTTGAATTTTGAGCGGGGAGTTTGGTTAATTTTTTGGGTGAAGCGATAGGTAAAATTATATCTTGAAGTGTTTCCATTAAAGAGCCCTAAAGGGTCCGTGGCGCAGTACGGATAGCGCGTCAGCCTTCTAACGCCCACTTAGGGTGTGAAGAGAGCTGAAAGTCGTGGGTTCAAATCCCATCGGACCCGCTCCTCTCTAAGAAAGATGAATGAATCTAAAAAAATGACTGCTTTGCGAATTGAAATGTCCGCGCTCCACATTTGCGTGATGAAGGCTTATGATCTGCTCTTTGGTTGCTGTTGTGAAATGCAATGAATTGCCCCCAACCCACATATCAAGTCGACACAGTTTACACCGATGACTTTTCTTTTTGGGAATAGTTTTTGCAGAATAGATAATGCTAACTTGTCATTCTCGTGTTCAAAGGTTGGAACCAAAACCGTTTTGTTGCCTATGTAGAAATTTGTATAGCTTGCGGGGAGTCTTTTTTTGTTGTACCGGATGTTTCCTGGCATGGGCAGCTTGACAATGTTTAGTTTTTTGCCATCTTGGTCGGTGGATTTGAGCAGTATTTCGTAATTCTTTCTTAAGGCCTCGCAATTTTCGTCATCGTTATCTTCTTCATAAGCGCATACAATTGTCGTTGGGTTTACGAACCGCGCAATGTCGTCAATGTGACCGTCTGTGTCATCTCCAGCGATGCCATTTCTTAACCAGATAATATGATTCACGCCAAAATAGTCTCGTAAGAATTTCTCGATTTTTTCTTTGTTAAGCTTTGGATTCCTGTTCTTGTTTAGTAGACACTGTTCAGTCGTGAGCAAGGTTCCTTTTCCATTAACATCTATTGACCCGCCTTCTAGAACGATACCTGGCTCAAAACAGTTCAAGCCCATCTCGCGGCTTATTATGTGAGGGATCTGCCCGTCTTTTAAAAGCTCTTCGTATTTTTCTCCCCAAGAGTTAAAAATCCAGCACACCATCGCTAACTCTTGATTTCTGTTCCTCACAAATATCGGACCGTAGTCTCGAAACCACACATCAGCATAGTCAAATTGAAAAAAACGTATTCTCTTTAAATCAATCTTCCTTTTCTCAAACAAATCTGCTGTCTTTTTCTTCATGCCCTCATCTTTGACAAAAAGATTAACGTATTCGTCTTTATGGATTAACTTCACAATTTGGACGTAAATTTCCTCGACTTTCTCGACGCCGGATGTAAAGGTCTCGGGATCGTGTGGCCATGCTAACCAGACCGCTTCATGCTTACACCATTCTGCGGGCATGCGGTATCCTAGTTCGCGGTGTGTCTTGTTTGAAAATGTATTTTCCATCTTCATTTGTGATGCCTCAGGTATCATCTTTCGATGAGTGAATTGTACGTGTCTGGTCGCCGATTTTTAAGGAAGCCCCATCCTTCTTGGATTTTTTTGTTTTTACTAAGATCTACTTTGACAACTAGTGCTTCCTCATTTGTATCGCTTGCTTCTTTGAGCACTTTTCCAAAGGAGTCACATACGAATGAACCGCCCCAAAACTTTAGTTGCCCTTCCTCGCCTACTCTGTTCACAGCAGCAACATGGATTCCATTCGCTATGGCGTGGGCACGTTGCACTGTTTTCCAAGCGTCATGCCAGTCTCCGTCGGATGAGGTATGGCCTTTAATCCAGCCAATCGCTGTGGGATAGAATATGATTTCTGCGCCTTTTAGCGCGTTGATTCTTGCGGGTTCAGGGAACCATTGGTCATAGCAGATGAGTACCCCTACACGAGCGTACTGGGTTTTGTGCACTGAGTAACCTTGGTCGCCTGCTTCAAAATAGTTTTTTTCATGGAAAAACTGGTCGTTTGGTATGTGCACCTTGCGGTAGGAGCCTAAGATTTTTCCGTTTGCATCAATTATGGCAGCTGAGTTGTAGTATTTTCCGTTTGAATTTTTTTCAAATAATGGTGCAATTATAACTATCTTTTTCTTTTTCGCCAGCTCTGAGAAAGCTCTTGTGGATTCTCCGGGAATCGTTTCAGCTAATTTGCTGACGTCCTGTTTTTTCTCTTGTGGAAAATACTTGGTTCTATACAGTTCTTGGAGACAGACAATTTGAGCCCCCTTTCTTGAAGCTTCTTCGATTCTTTCTATAGTCTTTTTCATATTGGCGGCTATATCATCTGAAACAGTCGTCTGAATAAGTCCAATACTAACGATTTTTCTTTTTTCGTCTGTTCCAAAAGTGTTTGGGTTTGTAATTTCAGTAGCTGTCATTGTCGTTCCTTAATCGAAACTATGTGAGACTCTGGTCGTAATAACTTTTCTGAGCCAAGACACGGAACAACACGACAGAATGCGCCACATGCTTATTTTTGGTTTGCCTTTATGGTTTGCTTGTGCGCATAGTCAAAGAACTTCTCAATCGTATCTTCAAAAGTCCATTCCGCGCGAATTCTAGTTTTCTTTTCAGCCTTACGCAATTCAGAAAGTAACATGCGATTCAAGTCTCTGGCGCTTTCGCCTTTGAATTCAGCATAGACCTCGAATCCGTCACTGGTTGGCTTGATGGAACCGTTGCTGCCGATTATTCGTTCCAACACAGGTTTTATGGCTGATGGATTGGCACTGCTTACGCGTGCAGATAATTTGAATTTTTTCTCAGACACTATTTGTCAGTCCTTGCTGCAGTTTGCGTTTTAGCGGTTTGCATGCCTTTCTGAATGCAGTTGTCCGCCTGTTGCCCAGTTGCTCTTTGGCGCTTCATAAATGATGATGGTGACTGCTTCCTTGGGAATTCCTAAATCTTCAAATACTTTCGTTATCCCTTCGACTGTTTTCTTCTTGTTCTCAGGGGTCATGCCTTCCCAAACAGAAACCTGAACTACAGGCATTTCGTTTTTTACCTCAATGACACTTTTCTTGTCTGTTTTAATATATCTTTCCGCTGATTAAATTGAAGCATGGAAAAATAGTTGGAAGAGCCGTTTTGGTGCCCTAATGCTAAGCTCAACCACTTTTTAAGTTGATGCATGCGTTAAACTTTTGCCGCCGTCCGCCGTAATTTGAATGGTGTCCTCAATTTTTACGCCTCCAACACCTTTCACTGGCAAAATTGAGTGCCCAACAGCTAACGTCCAGTTTTCTTTTACCTCTAACTGCACATGGCTAAAGTAGTGACTTGGGTGAGGCCACTCCTCAAATTCTAAACCTACACCATGCACAGGTCCTGGAATCCAAACGTCACCATAACCTTTAGCGGTGAAAGCTTCTGTGAAGGCTTTAGTAACTTGGCCAACCATCCAGCCTGGTTTTACGTTGGCAATGATGCTTTTCTGTACGTCCTTGTATGTTTGTATGAGTTCGTTTTGCTTTTGTGACGCTTGCCCACAGACAATCGTTCTAGCACAGTCTGAAGAGTACATGTCAACAACCGGATGCACATCAATTACGACGAGGTCGCCATTCTCAATTTTGCGCCTTGACGTTCCACCATGCAAGTAAATAGAATGCGGTCCACTGTCTACAAAAGTGCTTGATCCATAACGCATTGCACCAGCCCGCCTCATGACATATTCGGCTTCAGCTGCAACCTCAATCTCCGTGACGCCTGGCTTGACAGCGGCAATGGCTGCGGTTACACCTTTGCCTGCTACTTCAGCAGCTTTTTTCATAGCTTCAATTTCTTCTGAATCCTTAGCATAGCGTAACGGCATCAAAATTTCTTCATTTTCAATTACTTTCATTTTAGGGTTTGACTTCAGGAACTTGTAAACTAAAAAGCCTGGATTCGAGTGAGTGCAAAAGCCCACTTTCTTTTCCGCAATGTTATGTTGCTTGACTAGTTGAAAGAAGTTTTGCATAAGCTGTGCAGGCGTACGCCAACCTCGGACATCATTGATTCCTGAAGCTTTAGCTGCAGCTTCCACTTCCTCATCAAAAACAATTATTGTGGGTTCGCCTTCTTGCGGAAGAAACAGCCTAGCAACGTTCCTCGCATCACCTGTTAGGTAAAAGTAGTTTTCTCTGCTTGTAACTTGCAGCGCTGCAACTTTTTGCTGAACCATTAACTCTTGTGCTTTTTTACGGCGGATCTCGAAACGATTCATAACCTCAACCTCAATTCATTATTTTTCTTATTTGCGGACTCTTATCAATCTACTGCAATTTAGGAAAACTTAAATTAGCGCTTGCTTAAGTGGATTTGAGGAGAATGATTCTTTTTGCAGCAATCAAATGCGCAACAACCTGTTTCCAAGCCTGAAAGAGCAGCAATAGGCTTTGCGTTTTCCTTGGCAGGAGCATTAGTGATTTTAGCTCAGGGTTTAGTAAGAATCGTACGCGGCATCCTCGCTCTACTGAAAAAATAAAAACACGAAGTAATAATGCATGTTTAGAAGAAGAGAAGAAATCCGCAAACAACTCACCGATGCAGTGGCGAAATTCAAGGAGAAAGGCGCAACCAGCCCCGAAAAAGCCCTGATTCCCGAAGAGTTAGGGCTTCCGCCACGATTCAAAGAAGCAATGCAGCGGCGTTTAGGCAGAACAGGAATTTTCGTGGAAGTTAACGGTAAATACTATCTTTCAGAACAACGGCTCAAAGAGGTTCAAGAAAGAATTTCCTCCAGAAGTTTTTAACAACTAATTTTGTTGTACATCAAACGTTAGGGAAGCATTAAAGAAGAAAAACGCTACAGAAGCGGCGCAACATTAAAGTTAATAATAGTGGAACATGTTTTGGTGTTGGTTGAAGCCCGGTGGTGTAGCGGTCAAGCATAGGGGCCTCTGGAGCCCTCGACGAGAGTTCGAATCTCTCCCGGGCTACATCATACCCTAGTCAGGTCAACCTTCGAACTCGCGTTGGGTTCTTAGGGGTAATCACCTTTGGGGTTGAGTCCCATAGAGACTAGGACCGCTTAAAGTAGAACTGACTCGGATCCACAAACACAAGAGAACAGACGTATTCCTAATCGACGGAGAATTATGGGCTTGGGCTCAATACAAAGCTAAAACCTTAGGCTATGAGCCTTCATCAGATATTTATTTAATCCCATAAAACTCGAAAGAAAACAGCATTCTAAAAAGAAAGAAAAAAAAGATTTCGTGAGATCACTGAACAGCTTCCGAAATACTAACTACTGTTCGTACTGTGACGCGGTCTACTTTGCCTTTCGTTTCTTCATGTAAACAAAGAGCATGCCCAAGATTACTACGACCGCAACCACAATTACAATTATCGTTAACAGAGGAATTGCACTTGACTTCGGGGTGCCCACTACGATGGGGGTTCCGGTTAAGGCTGACGCGGGAATAGTGCCGGACACCGTGTCGGGTGCGGTGAACGTGGTGGCAACCGAAACCCAAGTGCTCCCGTTCCAGTACTCCATGACGCTGGTGCTGTTGAAGCTTGGGTTTGAGATGCTCACGGTCACGGAGACGTCTGAGCTTAAGGCTCCGCTGCTTGAAGTAACAGAGACGTCGTAGAAGGTTGCTCCGCTAACTGACACGGTACCAGTTCCTGAGAGCTGTCTGTCGCCATAATTAGTCGAAGTGACATTTAGCTGTGTGCCGTCTTGCAGCGAGGAACCGCTGACGGTGACGTTGACGCCTGTCGTTGCCGACTGGTCTACCGTCGCGGAATAATCGCTCACCGTTGCCGTTGAGGTGGCGCTCGGCGCAGGGGCTGGAGTAGGAGTCGGTGTTGGCGTAGGTGTTGGTGTAGGAGTCGGTGTTGGTGCTTGGGTTGGCGCTGATGTAGGTGTGGGCGCAGCTGTCGGGATTGGAGACGGAGAAGGAGTTGGCGTAGGCGCATTAACAGTCACCGTGGCCGCAGTAGAACTCACCGCCGCTCCAGCGCTATCAGTCACCTGAAGCTCAAAACTCCAAGCACCCGTAGAAGTAGAACCCGTTGTCGAGAAAGTATACGTACTTGAAGTCGCACCACTGATCGAGCTGTAACTACCCGCACCAGGAGCCTTCTGAAGCCACTGATAACTATACGGAGTAGTACCGCCAGAAAGGCCCGTAACCGAAAGCGTGGAAGACTGACCCTGATCAACCGTACCTGCCGAAGCAGAACCAGAAGGCGTACTCAAAGCAGAGTTCACCGTAACAGAAGCAGGTGAGGATTGAGCAGAAGTCACACCTAAACTGTCAGTAACCGTCACAGTAATCGAGGGAGAACCCGCAGAACCAGGAGAATAAATAAATGTCGAAGCAGTCTGACCACT
Organism: Bathyarchaeia archaeon; assembly: GCA_050012335.1. Lineage (GTDB taxonomy): Archaea > Thermoproteota > Bathyarchaeia > Bathyarchaeales > Bathycorpusculaceae > Bathycorpusculum. The sequence goes on along the minus strand of JBEKHJ010000009.1, from coordinate 3,242 downwards.
CTGAGCTACGCCGCCAACATACCACTGATAACCCGTGTAACTACTCGAACCACCAGCAGGAGTAGCCGTAAACAGCTTAGACTGACCAACATCCATAGTCCAAGAAGAAGGCGACACACTAACAGAAGGCACAGAGTTCACCGTAACCGACACAACGTTAGACTTAGCCGTGTACGGAGTACCTGCGCTGTCAGTCACGTTAACATAAACCTGATGAGAACCCGCCACACCAGTGTAAGAATAGCTCGCACCAGTGCCAGCCGCAACGCCGTCCAAGTACCACTGATAAGACAGAGAACCTGAACCGCCAGAAGCAGACGCCGAGAATGTCTTACTCTGACCAGCATCCATAGTCCAAGAACTAGGCGTTATAGAAACACTCGGAGCAACATTCACCGTAACAGAAGGCGTGTTAGACTGAACAACATCAGGAGTAGAAGCTTGATCAGTCACCTTACAGTAAATCGTTTGCGAACCAGCAGAAGAAGCAGTAAACGCGTAAGTTGAACCAGTCTGACCAGAAACAGGAGAACCAGCTAAATACCACTGATAACTGAGCGTACCAGAACCACCAGAAGCAGTAGCCGTAAACAGTTGAGATTGACCAACATCCAAAGTAACTGGGCCAACAGGCGCAATGCTCACCGTAATCGCAGGGTTCACCGTAACCGACGCAACAGTAGAGTTCACCGCTGCACCCGCAGCATCAGTCACCTGAACCTCAAATGACCATGCTCCAACAGTCGTGGAGACAGAAGTGACAAAGCTGTAACTGGATGAAGTCGCACCACCAATCAAAGAGTAAGAACCAGCACCAACCTTAGAATACCACTGATACGTGTACGGAGAAGTACCCGTAGACATAGCAGTAGAAGATAAGCTGGAAGTCTGACCCTGATCAACCGTGCCAGGAGAAGCAGAAGCAGTCGGAGCAACAAGCTGAGAATGCACTGTCACAGAAGGTGCAGTGGACTGAGCCGAAGTCGCGCCTAAACTGTCAGTAACAGTCACAGTAATCAAGGGAGAACCCGCAGACCCAGCAGAATAACTAAATGTCGAAGCAGTCTGACCACTCTGAGCTACGCCGCCCACATACCACTGATAAGACGAGTAACTACCCGAGCCACCAGAAGCTGTAGCAGTAAACGTCTTAGACTGACCAGCATCCATAGTCCAAGAACTAGGCGTTATAGAAACAGTCGGAGCAACATTCACCGTAACCGACGCAGCAGTAGAGTTCACCGCTGCACCCGTATTATCAGTCACCTGAAGGATGAAACTCCAACTGCCAGTAGCCGTGGCGCCTGAAGTAACAAAACTGTAACTCGATGAATTCGTACCCGCCGTAACATAGCTTCCGCCAGGAGCCTTCTCAAACCACTGATACTGAAGCGGAGTAGTGCCCGTCGCAGTAACATCCGAAGAAGTCAAACTGCTAGTCTGACCCTGATCAACCGTGCCCGGAGAAGGCGTCACAACCGGAGTACCCAACGCAGAATCAACCAAGACCGAGACCGCAGTAGAGTTCACCGCTGCACCCGTATTATCAGTTACCTGAAGTATGAAACTCCAACTACCAGTAGCATTGAGAGTCGAGGTTACAAAGCTGTAACTGGATGAAGTCGCACCGCCAATCAAAGAGTAAGCCGAGTCAGTTGGACCCTGCACAAACCACTCATACGAGTACCCTGGAGTGCCAGTTGTAACCACTGTGGAAGTCAAGCTTGAAGTCTGACCCTGATCAACTATGTCAGGAGTAGGCGTCACCGTTGAAGCGACAAGCGCAGAGTTCACCGTAACCGTAGCCGCAGTAGAGTTCACCGCTGCACCCGTATTATCCGTCACCTGAAGTATGAAACTCCAACTGCCAGTAGCGTTGGAAGCCGAGGTGACAAAGTTGTAGCTTGATGAATTCGTACCCACCGTAACATAGCTTCCACTGGGAGCCTTCTCAAACCACTGATACGTGTAGGGCGAAGTGCCCGTCGTCAATGCAGTAGAAGTCAAGCTTGAAGTCTGACCCTGATCCACCGTGCCAGGAGAAGCAGAAACCGTCGGACCACTAGACAGCGTCACGTTCATCATCAAGTTGGCAGAAACGACGATGCCAGACTCCTGATAATTCAGGAAGCCACTTCCAGGCGGCACATTAGTGTTAAAGTTATACGTGCCAAGCGGAACAGCCACAGAATAGTAGCCAGACTCATTAGTCTGAGTACCCGTACCCCAACCAGTGCTATTCCCCAAGTTAACCCCAACGTTAGCAACGCCCGCGCCGTTTGGAGCCAAAACGTAGCCAGAAACCACGAAGCCACTCTGCAGCGTCACGTTCATAACCATGTTCTCATTAACAACCACGTTAGACTCATGATAATTCACTAAGCCACTTCCAGGCGGCACATTAGTGTTAAAGTTATACGTACCAGGCGGAACAGCCACAGAATAGTAGCCAGACTCATTAGTCCCACCATTATACCAAACAGAACCACTCCCCACGCTAACCCCAACGTTAGCAACACCCGTGCCGTTTGGAGCCAAAACATAGCCAGAAACCACAAAGCCACTTGACAGCGTCACGTTCATCATCAAGTTGGCAGAAACGACGACGCCAGACGCTTGATAATTCAGGAAGGTACTTCCAGGCGGCACATTAGTGTTAAAGTTATACGTACCAGGCGGAACAGCCACAGAATAGTAGCCAGACTCATTAGTCTGAGTACCCGTATTCCAAGTGTTGTTCCCCAAGTTAACCCCAGCATTTGAGACCCCGGTGCCGTCAGGAGCCAAAACGTAGCCGGAAACCACGTAACCACTCTGCAGTGTCACGTTCATAGGCATGTTGTCAGAAACATCAAGAGACGTCTGATAATTCACGAAGCCGCTACCAGGCGGCGGATTAACGTTAAAGTTATACGTGCCAGCCGGAACAGCCAAAGAATAGAAACCAGACGCATCAGTCTGAGTACCCGTACCCCAACCAGCGTTATTCCCCAAGTTAACCCCAGCGTTAGCAACGCCCGTGCCGTTAGGAGCCAAAACATAGCCGGAAACCACAAAGCCGCTTGACAGCGTCACGTTCATCATCAAGTTGGCAGAAACGACGACGCCAGACTCCTGATAATTCAGGAAGGTACTTCCAGGCGGCACATTAGTGTTAAAGTTATACGTACCAGGCGGAACAGCCACAGAATAGTAGCCAGACTCATTAGTCTGAGTACCCGTATTCCAAGTGTTGTTCCCCA
>JBEKHJ010000008.1:0-35498 GCA_050012335.1 Bathyarchaeia archaeon | reverse complement strand
CCGTTAACTGTTGAAGTCTTCAACGCTGAAAAACAGTTAATCAGCACTTTAAAACGTTAATTTAGCCCATTTTTCTTACGGGCAATCTCTTTTTATAAAAACCTAGAGAAAACCTGCCACGTTAGCGACAGGGCTTTTTTTGCTGGCTTAATTGTCTCGACAATTCTCGCAGCTTTTGTTTGGACAAAAAATCTACTCCAAAACAGGCTCAATAGTTGCAACTATTGCCTTGCGATTAGTCGCAACCAAAAAATCAGAGTTAACCATTACCTGCTCTTCGCGAGAGGGCAATAAAAATTAGATCTTTTTTTAGAAATAAAAGAAAGTGAACACAGTAAGAATAACGCTGGGAATGAAAGCTAAAGCCCAAAGCTTCTTGTTAAAACTGAAAATTTTGTAACCATCCAAAATTCCGAAGGGAATCAGATTAAAGACTGCCATGAAAGCGTTGATGTAAGCGGCAAAAAGCAACATGCTCGCGTACGCGTACGTGCTTGGAACTAAAGCAAACGCTAATCCAAGAAGAGTACTTGAGAAAATGATGTTAGTAATTGGTCCAGCAAGAGAAATCTTGACTATCTCATCGCCATTTGGTGAACCAGCAATCATCATTACACCCGGTGAAATCATTTTGAAAGGCAGAAAAACAGAAACAAGCGTTAAGACCGCCCCCCAAGTTGTTAAGCGAAATTCAGCCCATAAACTCTTTTTTTGAGCAATAATTTTATGCGCTATTTCATGCACCAAAAAAGAGGCTGTCATAATAACAGCGAAAACAGCCATCATATCCCATGTCCACAGAGGTGAGAAACCTCCAAGAGTATTTCCATACAAACCAATGGAGAAACCGATGCCGACGACGAGCAGCGCTGCAACAATTATGTGCTTAAGCTCCTTGTGACTAAAGTAAACATGCCTCCCACGCTTAAACGGCTGCTGACCCAAATTGTAAGTGTACTGATAAGAGTCATACGATTGAGGTGTAATCACTTGTTCTTGCCTTTGAGCACGGGCATAGTCAATTCTTGGGCATGCATGGTTCTCTGGCAAACGATGTGCACTACAAAACTGTCCACCGCAATATGGACAGCGGAACGGTAGCAGAGTTTCTTGCATGCATGCTTGGCATTTCATCTAATTAAGCGCCTTTCGAACTAACATGCAAATCGTGGTTTATATTTTATCCCATTAAAAAACAAAAAATCGCCTAAATTTTGAACACGCATAAACACTTTAAGATAGGCAAACTACTAATCAAAAGTGAAGGGGAACAAAAAGGGAGTCACAGGCAACTTGAAGCCGTTCAGCTTCGTCCACGCTTCAGACTTGCATTTAGGCTACGCGCAGTACGGTTTAGAAGCTAGAAGGCAAGACTTCGACAATGCGTTCAAAGAATTAGTAGATAAAACAATTGAGTTAAAACCTGACTTCATGATTATCGCAGGCGACTTATTCCACCAAGCAAGACCATCAAACGTTACTTTAGAGAACACTATTCAAAGCTTTAAACGCCTCAAAGACGCCAACATTCCAGTTTTAACCGTTGACGGCTCACACGATTCCGCACCAAACATCGTAACCGGCACAATCCTCTACCCATTAGACAGTGCAGGATTAATCCAGCATTTGCCAAGATACAGCGGCGCATGCTGGCGCAAACCCGACTGCTGCTACGTTTATGGCATACCAAACTTTCATAACAAGCATAAGACTGAAGAGGCGCTCCCAAAGTTTATGGCGGAAAATCCTCCCACACCCGATGATAAGGTTTGCAACATTTTTGTTTTCCATGCCGCTGTGGACTTGCCAAGTGTTAAGCCACCTTACATTGAAGCTGAAGTTTCGCCGGAGCAATTGCCAAGCGGCTTTGATTATTATGCTGCTGGCCATGTGCATGAACGGTACTTGGGCAAGTTCAAAGATGGCTTTCTAGCATACAGTGGCTGCACCGAAACAACTGATTACAGAGAAGCCAAGTACCCGAAAGGTTTCCTTCACGTTACAGTAAACGAGAAAGGCGAAGTAAAACCAGAATTCATAGAACTTACATCTACTCGTAAATTCGTTATTTTTGAGCAAGATTTCTCAGGCATGGCATCAGCAAAAATCACTGAATTAGCCACTCAACTGGTAAAGGATGCTGATGCTGAAGGTGCAGTTGTGATTCCTGTTTTGAAGGGCACTTTGCCAGCTGAAGCAAGCCGAGCAGAAATCGACATAGCCAAAATCCGAAGTGCTGGCGAGAAAGCTTTGCTTGTTCACCCAATCGTTTTGCTAAAGGAAAGCGTTGTTTCAGACGAAATAGTGCGTTCAATTTTTGAAAGCGAATTTAAGGATTTGAAGACCAAAGCTTTTGAGTATTTTCTGCAGATTTTCTCAGAACGCTACAGTCGCGAAGAAGCTGACAAAATCGCTCGTTCCGCGCTCAGTCTCATAGAGCCTTTAACGCGAAAGCAAGACGAGAAAGTCAAGCAAACCATTGAGGAGCTGGCAAAATGAAAATTGAAATAGTTCAGCTGGAAAACATTCGCAGCCACGTTAAATCCACAGTGCCCTTCACACGCGGTTTTAACTGTCTTGTCGGCGGTTTGGGCTGTGGAAAATCCAGCGTTTTATATGCGGTTGACTTCGCTTTGTTCGGTGAGTCGATAGGTAGGAGTTTTGAGTATTTGCTGCGTGAAGGTGCAGATTCTGGCAGGGTCACTGTCCAGTTTATGCAGAACGGAAGCACCTACAAGCTTACGCGTGGATTAAAAAGAAAGGGCAAAAGCATCAACCAAAATTTTGAAGAACTCAAACTCTATGAGGATGAGACGCTTGTCGCCAGCATGAAAACCGATGCGATTGCCGAGCAGTTTAAGGCGATTACAGGTTTAGATAAGGACCTTTACCGAGAAATTGTCTGGTTTAGGCAAGAACACCTCAAAGAGCTATTGGATGCTGCACCACGCGATAGGCAAAGACGTTTGGACGAATTATTCGGTTTATCCGATTACGAAACAGCATGGAGCAATATTGCGCAGTACCAACGAGATTATGAGACTGAAAAACGGGTTTACGAGAAAGACCCAGACGTTAATGGCTTAGAAAAACTCAGCAACGAATGCAACAGGGCAAGTGAAGAATACGCACTTCTAGAAATGGACCTTGACAACTCAACGCAAAAGTTATCAGTTGCCAAGAAAGCGCTGGATGAAGCAGATTCAAAGCTGAAAAAGCTGGAAGAAAAACGCCAAGTTATAGAAGAGCTTAAGCGAAAAGAAGCAAGGCTACATGCCGACGCTGTTAACATGACTAACACTTTGGCTTCCCTAACTCAGCGCATAGAAGGCAAAAAAACGATCGTGGATAATTTGCATCAGCGCCAAAGCTCAATTGATGCTCAAGCTAAAGTGTGCTTGGGTAAACTTGAGCAAGCAGGTTTGCCAATTAATCAGCCTGTTGAATCGTTGCATTCTTCTTTGGCAGCGTTTGATGATAAAATCAGCAGTTTACGAGCGGATCAAGAAGCGACATCAAGGAACTTGCAAACGGATAAGAAGAGAGTTGTTTCGTTGTCGCAGGAGAGTAAGTGCCCGCTTTGTGTGCAACCGTTGGATGGTGAATACAAAAGTAATCTGCTTTCAAGGATTCAACAGGAAAATAGTGAACGCGAAAAAGCAATCAGTCAGTTACGAATTGAAATTGATAGTTTGCAGAAAGCAAGAACTTTGGCTTCTGAAGCTTATTCGAACTTGCAAACTTGCATGACAAGAGCTGAAGAATTAAAAAACCGCCTGAGCGAAGAAGAAAACAACTTCAATAATCTATCAAGCGAGTTTGAGAATAAACAGAAGCTTGAAGCTGATCTGCGTTTGCAGCTTGAGCTGGTACAGTTTGAAATCGGCAAGTTTGACTTATCAGAACTTGACGCGGCAAGAGCACAGCGTGAACAGGCTTTTCAGCAGTATTACATGTTAGAGTCGGATTTGCGCACGAAAGAGAACCGCAAAAAAGACCTTTTCAGACGCTTAGACGAAACTAAAGAGCGGATTAATCTTGCGCAGGAAAAGCTTGAGCGCATGGAGAAAATCCGCAGAACCGTTGAACTTTTAAGTGCTATTCGTGATGCTTACCGCAGTATTCAGCCTAAACTTCGGAGCGAGTTTGTGAAGGTTTTGCGCAATTTTGTACAGCAAGTTCTCGATAGTCTAGTTGGCGGAGAAACACCCATGCTTAACGTGGTTATTGACGAAACTTACACCCCTTACGTGAAAAGCGAAACAGGCGTTGACCGCGAAGTTTCAAACCTTTCAGGCGGAGAACGCACGCTTTTGGCGTTTGCATACCGTTTAGGTTTGGGGCAGTTGATTATGCAGTCGCGAACTGGTCACGGCTTAAGCATGCTAATGCTTGATGAACCCACAGAAAACTTGGGAAGCGAAGACGGCAGCATAGAGCGGTTAGCTGAAGCCATAAGCCGATTCAAAGCAATAGAACAAATAATCGCAGTTACGCATAGTGAAGCATTCGCAGGAAAAGCTGACCACGTGGTTACTCTTGAAAAAGAGGCTGGAGTCAGCAAAATCTCAATTGAACGATAAAAATAGTATCTGGAAAAGTAAATGCCTATGGAAAAGCCTTGCTTTTCCCATTTTTCCTTACAAGCTTTAGAGCGCTTGGAAAAGCTTATATCCCATTTCACTTAACAAAGGGTAAAGCAGAAAATCGGTGATTCAATGAATAAGAAGACAATGTACATTATTGTTGCGGTTTTAGTCATCATCATTGTTGTAGGTGTTGCGGCGTACGCGTTGCTGTACAATAGCGGAGGCGGCGGAACAACCTCTCCCACTGCTACTCCAACAGTAAGTGTTGCGGATGCTACTACTTTGCAGTTTAGTGCTAACGTTACAAGTCAGGGACAAACCACAGAATACAAGTGGTATGGTAAAGACATACACGCAAATATGACAATCCGTGTTGACTTCGCTAACTACGCTTACATCATGAACGCAAGCCAAGAAAAATCGTGGAGCAGCACTGATAGTGGCGCTACGTGGACGAAGGGTAATTTCACCGCTGACTGGATATCCTGGAGTCCCCTATGGACAGGCTACGTAAATAACCTTGCCCACTGGTCCGGAAGCGGAAACTACGCGTATACTGATTCAAGCGGGGAAGCCATCACACTCTTCAACATCAGTGTGAATCCTACAATACCTGCTTCAACCTTCACAGCAAGTTAAACAAACCGCAAAGCGTTGGCTTCAAACCAACCCATTCCCTTTTTTTAATTAGCAAAAAAGTAAAAGAAAAGTTGAGCGTTTGTATTTAGACTATGATAATACAGATATGAAATGTTAAGTAATTTGTGCATCTTTTACTTCGTAGATTATGTCTGCGCTGGTTTTCACGTTTATTCGGTCAATTTCTTGGATCATGCGATTAACCATTCTGCCCACAACGAGGACGAAAACGTTTAAGCCTCTTGATGCGGCTATGGCGGCTGAGCAGCTGATTCCAAACTCGATGTCCGCGTTAAGCCCTAACTTGTTAAGGAGGGCTCTGTTAGGTTTGGAGCAGGGCGTTAAGGTCCGCAAGACCACGACATCGCGGATTGTTCATGTAGAGACTTTGTACGGTCGCAGTCCTGGAGAGTTGGTAACTTTGGCTAAGAACTTGGCTGATATAGATTGGGCACATGCAGTTTTCAGCCTTCTTGATGTTGGAAAATTATTGGAGTGTGCGGATTATAGTTAGCTTTAAAAGTGTTGGAACTTGCTTTTTAGCAAAGGTGCAAAATTGCGTGGTCTGTATACGTCCTCATGAACTGCCTTATGACACACTTAAGCATTGGCCTCCAATGACATATAGAAACAACTCAGCACCGACGCAAGAGGCAATTGCCACTTTTGCCGATTACCTCAAAACAGAAAACTACTCCAAACAACCAAGAGAATTACAGCCATGGATTCCATTCTGCGAAGGAAGATGTGCCTTCTGTTATTTTCCAGTCAACTGCGAAAAGCAAAACGTTGCTTCATACATTGAGGCGTTGAAAAAGGCGCTGTATTTCTACTCAGAAAGTAGGTATGTTCAATCGAGCGACTTCAATGAGCTATACGTCGGCGGCGGGAGTCCATCGGTTCTTTCTGAGAAACAAATCATAGATGTTATGGATTATTGCCGAGGCAATTTCAACATGACTGAGGACTGCACCACAAAGTTCACGGCATGCACCTTTAGCCTTACCGACAAAAAGATTCGTCTCTTGGCTTCGCATGAAGTTGACCAGCTGGACATTGGAGTCCAAACCTTTGATGATACATTTCGCAGAAATCTTATGCTTCGGGACGGAAGCAGTGATGCAAAACTGAAGTTGAAAGCGGTTAAGAAAAACGGTTTGTGCCTCAGCATTGACTTACTCTATAACCTTCCTGGGCAGACAGTAGAACAATGGAAAGAGGACATAAGACAAGCATTGGAGCTGGAAGTCGAGAGCGTGGATTGTTATCCTTTGGACTTGTATGCAGATACGCCGTTGGCAAAGAGAATTGCTACTGGTGAACTGCCTTCAACTGGTGATTACAAAAAGGAACTGGAAATGTACCTGGAAGCTTACGAGATTTTCAAGGAGAATGGATATTTTCCAACATGCCACAACCGGTTTTCAAGAATCAAGGAAGACCTTGGCAAACCTTCTTCTGAAGTAGTGGGCACTGGGGCGGGCTTTTTCATGGGTCACATAGGCAACTTTCAATATTCTGACATAGAAGACGTAAGAGACTACATGACCTCAGTTCAACAAGGTTCTTTCCCATTGGCTTCTCTGGCAACGCTTTCGCGGGAAGATGAAATGAGAAAAGCAATGATGCTTATCTATGTTCGCGTTCGTGTGGACCGTAAGGACTTCAGAGACGAGTTTGGTAAGTTTCCTGAAGAAGCATTCCCAGATACTATTAAAAGTTTGAAGCAAAAAGGCTTGATCGAGGTTACCGACGAGGAAATCCGATTGTCTGAGAAAGGTGACCCTTGGAGATTTAACATAGCTTGGGAGTTCTTCAAGTAGAGGATTGATTTTGCGCTAGTCAGAGCCATCAATTTAGATGGGTTGTCTGAGATCACCAAGCATTACGAGTTAGTAAGCCATGCCATTTTGAATGAATATGCTTTGTTTCAAACTACTAAAAATTATGAATGAGCAACAGTCAAGCAAACTCATTGAGGATTAAGCTTGTTTACACGTTTTTATGCTAAGTCGCTCTAGCCAGGGTCAGATCAACCCTGTTTCGAAAGTTTATTATAGTAGGTTGGATAATCCAACCTATAATAAGGTGAATAAAAAGAATGAACAACAAGAGCATCATTTATATTGCCACCATAATAATCATCGTATTAATCGCTTCTGCCGCTTTCATTTACACTAACTACAACACAACTTCAAATCAAACAGCCGCGCAAAATAACATAACAAATCAAACAGCCGCGCAAAATAACATAACGTTAGTAGATGACGAAGGCTATGTAACCAATTTAACTGCTGTTCCGCAGAGAATTATTTCGCTAGCTCCAAGCAACACACAAATTGTCTTCGCCATAGGTGCAGGCAACAAAGTCGTCGGCGTAACTGACTACGACCATTACCCCTATAACTTCACCGCCTGGATTGCGGCCGGCAACATGACAAGCGTCGGGGGTTTCTCAACACCTAACAAGGAAACCATCGCTTCGTTGCACCCAGACCTTATTCTCGCCACATCCATCAACGATCCAGATGTCGTTACGCTCCGAAACCTAGGCTACAAAGTGCTGGTCCTCAACCCCAATAACGTCACAGGTGTACTCCAAGACATCTCCTTGGTTGGCAGAGCAACAGGCGCAGATCAAAACGCAACTGCGTTAGTAGATACTATAAACAACCAAATCAGTGCCATAACTGCCAAGATAGCTGCTGCTAACGAAACTAAGCCGCTGGTTTACTATGAAGTGTGGAATGACCCGCTGATGTCCGCTGGCTCAACCTCGTTTATCAACGACGTAATTGTTAAGGCTGGAGGACAAAATATCTTTGGAAACGAAACACAACAGTATCCTACCGTCAGCTCAGAAACCATTGTCCAAAAGAACCCTGACGTCATACTGCTACCCACAGACATGGCAAACCCAGGAGAAGCACCATTCTACGGAAGCGTGAACCAAGTTAAAGCCAGACCAGGCTGGAACGCAATAAACGCAGTTAAAAACAACCGAGTAGTCGTTGTCGACGGAGACCTCTTCGCTGAAGCGGGACCAAGAATCGGTGACCAAATTGATGCTGCTGCCAAAGCATTTTACCCAGACCTTTTTAACTCCACCACTTAATTTTTTTTGTGTTTAGACATGATGACTGATAAAGTGGAAAGTAAATATTCGAAACGATCCTCAAGATGGAAACTAATCTTATTACTGTTGATAGTTGCGCTTGTCGTTGCCATAATTTTTTGTCTAAACATCGGCTTCGCGCCCATTAGTTTCTCGGATATCCTCACAATATTGGGCAAGCAAATTCCTATTCTTAATCGTTCCATAAACTCTTCAGCCGTTTCCACCGTGAACGAAACCATAATCCTCCAAATACGTCTTCCCCGCGTACTTGCAGGTGCTCTGGTCGGCGCTGGATTAGCCGCAGCTGGAGTCATGTACCAAGGTGTCTTTAGAAATCCAATGGCTGATTCCTACCTTTTAGGTGCTTCAGCGGGGGCATCTTTTGGCTATACTCTGGCTGCCATATACGCCGGTTCTCTTGCCCTTAATTTTTTTGGGTTTGGAATCTTTCAAATCGTCGCTTTCGTCGGCGCCGTTTTAACGGTTTTTCTTGTTTACTTCATGTCACGAGTCGGAAACAAAGTTCCGATAGCCACGCTTCTGCTTTCTGGCATAGTTGTGAATATATTTATTTTGGCACTCCAAACAGTTTTTGAGCTGCGCTCAGGAAAAGCACTTATAGGTATAGTCGCTTGGATAGCTGGTGGATTCACCAACATCACATGGACGAACATTTACGCTGTTTTTCCATTCGTTTTAATAGGAACGGTGCTTGCGTATTTTTTTACTAAAGACCTTAACATGCTTGCGATGGGCGATGACACAGCACAACACTTGGGTGTCAACACGGAAAGAGTGCGCCAGATTATGCTCCTCACAGGTTCTTTGATAACAGGAGCGGTGGTTTCTATCAGCGGAGTCATCGGATTCGTTGGGCTCATCATTCCACACATGACACGACTTGTCATCGGACCTGACCACCGAATTCTTCTGCCCACCTCCGCCATTGTAGGGGGCATCTTTCTCATGCTCTGTGATTCTCTCGCGCGCATTGCAACAGGAGCTTCTGAGCTGCCGGTCGGCGTCATAACTGCTTTGGCTGGGACCCCATTCTTTATCTATCTGCTTAGGAAAAGAAAAACAATCTATTCACTGTAAGGAGCGAATGATTGAACATGGTGTTGCTTAGCGTAGATGGAGTTGAGTGCCGCTATGGCTCAGTGAAGATCTTGGAAAATGTCAGCCTGTCAGTTAAGGAAGGTGACTTCGTCGGCATCCTCGGACCCAACGGCTCAGGGAAAACCACGTTGCTTAAAAGCATCAGCCGAACGCTCAAACCGTACAAAGGAACAATACTTCTTGACAAAACTGATATTTACAGTATGAAAAGCGTAGACCTTGCCAAACATATGGCCATAGTCCCTCAGGAAAGTAACATAGGCTTCGGCTTCGCCGCATTGGACATTGTGCTAATGGGCCGCAACCCGCATATGAAGCGGTTCCAAATGGAATCAGAAAAGGATATGGCAATCGTCAGGAAAGCGATGAACCGAACGAATACTTGGTACCTAGCTGACAGACCCATAAATGAACTAAGCGGTGGAGAAAAACAACGAGTAGTGATCGCCCGCGCCCTAGCCCAGGAGCCCAAGGTTCTGTTGCTAGATGAACCGCTGACACATCTTGATATGATTAACCAGTTAGAAATCATGGATCTAGTTAAGGGATTATGTCACACGGAACGTTTGATTGTTTTGACTGTTATTCATGACTTGAACCTGGCGGCGCGCTACTGCAACTCAGCCCTTCTGCTTAAGGATAGAAAAGTGTTTGCAGTAGGAACTTTGGATGAGGTCTTGACGAGTAAGAACATAAAGAGCGTCTTCCAAGTTGACGCCATCGTCAAAAAAAGCTTGGTCACGAATTCGCTTTACGTTATTCCTCTATCCCCTCAGAAGCCTTCTTTGGCACGCAAATGTGCCATTCACATCATCTGTGGAGCAGGCACCGGAACCTTGATAATGAAGGCGCTGGTGGACGAAGGCTATGAAGTGACGGCTGGCGTGCTCAACATGCTAGACACCGACTACGAGAGCGCCGAGCTTCTTAAGATTCCCACTGTAAACGAGGCGCCTTTTTCGCCTATAACCGAACAGACAAAGCGAGCGAACTTGGAAATGATAAATAAAGCAGCCATGTTGGTCATAACGTCGGTTCCGTTTGGCTATGGTAATCTCCCTAACTTGGAGACGTCACTTGAGGCTGTTAAACGGGGCGTTCGAACCTACGTCATCGACGAAGTACCCATAGAAGTTCGAGACTTCACCGGCGGCAAAGCGACTGCATTAATGGCGGAGTTAAGAAAGCACGGCGCCATATTCATCAAACACCCCTCCGAACTACCGACGCTAGTTAACGCAACGCACGACTTGATGGAGCTACGCAAACATGCGCAAACCGAGATTCCAGGTCACCTAAAAAACGAGCCCAAAGCAATTACGGAACCCACTGGTCGCAAGGAGCCGCGTTAAATGCGAAAACGAGGTTTAAAAGTTTGAATCGAAATGTTATGACAGAAGATGATAAGATGGGATCATTTGATTTTCTTAGAAAACAGGCGTTAGAATTAGGTGCTGTAGCCGCAAAGATAATTCCTGTGGAAAAAATTGTGATTGAAAATCGTGTTGTCTTCAAATGTAGGATGGGCTGCGAAAAATATGGGAAGACGTTGGCTTGTCCTCCTTATTCTCCTTCGCCTGAGGAGTTTCGAAAACTCGTCAGCGAATACCGCTATGCGTTGTTTATGAAATTTAAGTCGCGAGCCGAAGGAGATTTAGAATTGATAAAGTATCTTGCAAAAACGAATGACCCGTCTGCCTCCCCGCAGATGAGGGCGAAAGTGGAAAGTTTTTGGTCTGCTTGGAATGATGATTTGAAGAATGTGCGTCGAGTGGTCATAGAGCTCGAAAAGGCGGCTACTAAAAAAGGGTATCTTCTTGCCGTAGGGTTCGTCGCTGGGTCTTGTCAGTTGTGTGAGAAGTGTAACGTGGAAAAAGGGTTCTGCGTTAATCCTGCGATGAGGCGATATTCTGAGGAAGGGGTCGGAGTTAACGTCAAGGCGACTGCGGAAAAAGCTGGCTTGAAGTTTACTTTGCCCTTCGAGAAAAACCCTGAAACATTCGCTCTGCTCTTAATCGATTAACTCATGTTTTTATTAGGCTTAACTGGAGGGCAAAAACCTTGAAAAAAGCATCAACGCAGATAGAACGGGATCATCACAGAATCGGCTTAGTTTATGTGCTAGGGGCATTACCCTGCTTCGAAGATTTCGGAAATCTTCCCACTGATCTAGTGTGCTCCGATGCGCTTGTGGATGGCAAGTCTGCCTCAGAAGTTCTTGATATGATCATTATTCCAGGCGGTAGCCTTGTTGAATCACAAAGCGTCAACAAGAAGGTCTCCCGTGAAATATTGAAAATGGCTGAGGGCGGCAAGTTTGTGTTGGGAATCTGTTCAGGCTTTCAGATACTTGCGGAAGAGACTGATGTTGGGCGCTTATCGAATGTGCCCATAATTAGGAAGGGTTTGGGTTTGCTGGGTGCAGAGTTTAAGCCTTTAATTTGCACTGATCGTGTCACGGCTACTGTTACGGGCAAGAGTTTTATGACGCGGGATGTTGGTAAGGAGGTTTCTGGGTTTCATTGTCACACGTATGGCAAGATAGTGCTTCATAAAGGTGCGCAAACGATTCTTGTTACTCATGCAAAACATATCAATTATCAAAAAGACCCTCAGGAGTTAGTTTCAGGGGTAGCTAACAAGGAAGGCAACGTGGTCGGCGTTTTTGTCCACGGATTGTTAGACCAGAACCCAACCATTATTCAAAGCATCACAAAATCGTTAGGCATAAACGTGGTTGAGCTCGAAGCGATTCGAAAAGCGAATGCTAAACTGTTGGAGCGAATGAAAAGCGAAGTCGGAATCTCAACCAACATCCAGCAGCAATTAGCAACCAAAGAAAAGCAAACTCGTCTGCTTCTAATTACGGCGGCTGATAGTGGTTCAGGAAAAACCTTCCTCGTTGCGGGTATTGCTGGAGCGTTAAAAAAGCGTGGTTACAGGGTTGGTGTGCTTAAAGTTGGCGGGGACATACGGGATGCTGTGCCAGCGCTTTACCTGATAAAAGAGCCGATAAAAGAGTACTCGTCAATTAGGGTTGGGGAGAGCGGTTGGAAATCAGTCGCTGAGGCGGTAAGTGCAGCTAGCCGCGATTATGATTTTTTGCTTGTTGAAGGGGCGATGGGTGCTTTTACTGGGTTGCTGATGGGGAATGTTCGGAGACCAAGTTCGACGGCTGAGATTGCAGCGGCGTTAGGTGCGTCTACTGTTGTTGTGGTTGGCTGTGACAAGGAAGGCGTTGAAGGGGGCTTAATTAACGCTCTTAATCACATTAGTCTGCTTAAGAATCTCGGTGTGAAAGCAAACGGTGTTATACTCAACAAAGCTCTATTGAGTTATCTAACCGATGACATTAAGCAGACGATGAAGCGTGCCTTCGGAAATGTTGGCGTCGAATTGTTGGGTGTTGTGCCCCGTATGGATGTTGAAGGGAGAGGTATGATACCTGAAATCGAGATAAAGTATGAAGAGTTCGGAGCTCAAGCTCTTCAGGCAGCAGAACAGAACATCAACATTGATGCCTTAACCAGAATTGCGGGGGCTCCCAAGCTGGAGCAGATTGATTATGAAGCTTTTGCGGAAAAATTCAAAAAATTACTAACTAACTATACACTTAACGCTTATGAAGGTGGCAAAGCACAAGATTGCTTCTAGACCTCAAACTTGCGGAAAAATAGTCATTGGAGTCGGCGAAGGTTCAGAAAGCGACTACTTGTTTGATAAAGCCCTCGCGGCATTAGCTAAGTACTGGAAAAGCCAAGGTCAAAAGCTGGTTCATTAGCCGCTGAAGCAAAAAGCTTCTGGGCAGCATCCTCCTGCTCTCTAGTGCCAGTAATAGCCAGCCAGCATGAACCTTCAGCACCGCTGACTCCGCCAGCAGACATTAATTCAGCATCTACTCCACTTAAAAGTTTGAGCGCTTCAATCTCAGTGAAAACTTCTCCAGGAATAGGCAACAAGCGATATCCACCTGCACCGGGCGCATTCAATTTTTCAGCTAAAGCGTATAAATCGCCGTTTACTCGTTTTTCTAAACCTACAGGTATTATTAGTTTTACTCGGCGTCCTGCAACGGCTGGCAATGCTAAGCCTATAGTTCCAGCTTTCGGGTGACCGATTAGGATAGCTGCTTGTTTTCGCTCTAAATCCAAAGCATTTGCGCCTTTCAAGATGACGTCGCCTTCTTTGAGAGAATCAACTACGTCGGCTATTGTTTTGCCTTTTTGCCAAACGCCTTTGGCTATTACCACATCGCCGGGAAACTTGCTTTCATCAGCTAGTCGTCCTTCCACGGTTATGGTTTTGTTCGGAGGCAGGGTTATTCCGCGGAAAAAGTTTTTTCTAGAGAAATCGTTAGAAATTTTTTGGATTTTTAGTATTTCTTCCGCTACGTAGCCGTTTGTTGTTCCAGCGACAATTACGAGCGTGCCGTTTTTAATTGCAGTTAATATCGTTGGGTGATTTGCTAATGCTTTGGCGATTAAACGTTTACCTGCCGATGGTGTAATTAGAAACTGTTTCACTTCAATTGGCTCCCTTTTACATTCAGCGTTGTTATTTGAGGCGAGAATTATAATAATTGCGGTTCTAGCAAGATATAGTTGGGTTAGCTCCAGGATATTAAAAAATAAAAAAGAAAATAATTAAAGACAAAGTTAAAGATGTTCAGCTAATGAGCTTAATATCTTCGTGGTGGTCTTCGTTTTGCGTAGCACTCACGGCAATAAACTGGCCTTGTGCCGTCTGGCTTGAAAGGAACTTCACATTCTTTTCCGCAGTCAGCGCAGGTTGCCTTGTGCATTTCTTTGTTACTATACATTCGCTATTTCAACTCCTACTACATTTGGTGTGCAAAAATCGCTTCTTACACAGTACCTCTCTAACATATTATTCATGCTTATAAATTGAATGCTTATTATTTTTAGATTAAACATCAAAGTCCTATTCCGCACGTTTTTTTGACCAAATTTTCTTTTTCTACTGAGGAGAAAATAAGGCAGAGGCTATTTTGAAGGGCTGTTCCATAACGCTGTAAAGTTAAAAGCTTAAATTTCTTTAAAACAGTAAGTGCCCTTTTTTTATAGTCAAACTAATATAGGTAACTCTTCAATATCAATGTCAGCAATTCGAGATATTTGAGAAAAAGTGTGAATCAACTTGCACCTTGCTTTTTCTCTTAACTCTGACCTAACAAGAGAAAGGGAATTTGAGACAGAAAAAATCAACTTTAGGCGAGCACATCGCTCTTCTTTCAGTAAAACACAGCATTTACCCTGCCGAAGTTTTCCAAGCACTAATTACAGCAAGAAACAACGAAAAAGCTGTCTGCGGCAACCTAACAGTCGAACATCGTGGCAAAGTGAAAGATGAAACAATTTTTCTAATAAAAAAAGGCAACAACGTTGTGGCTCAGTTCAGAGTTGATGAAGAGTTTCTCTTGAGAAAGGATAATCCTTTTGAAAGCTGGATGAGCACTGATAAAATACGCAAAAAAATAGCAAAACAGAATACAGAATCAATTCTCACTATGGTTCATGATTTGAGAGCTGGTATGAAACGGGTTAATGTGAAGGCTGAGGTTCTTGAGGTTCCTAAGCCAGCGCAGGTTCACACGCAGTTTGGCAACGCTGTCATGGTAGTTAACGCTTTGGTTGGAGACGAAACTGGAAAAATCAAGCTCTGCCTATGGGAAGGACAAATAAACTCCATCTCTGTTGGAGATAACATTGAAATAAAGAATGCCCGGGTATGCGTTTTTAGAGGCGAGAGACAACTGCGCCTTGGAAAAAATGGAGTTCTCAGCATATTACAAAGCCTTGCTAAAGGTATTAAGCAGCAGTTAGCAACAGCATCAGTCAGATAAATCGTTAGAAACGTTAGCAAGTCATCTAAATTTAGTTTCTTTAAGCTCGTTTTTGTTTCGATGAATAGTTTCCTTCATTAAGCTTCTAATTCTTTAACGTAATCCATCAGGCTAAAGCGTTGGTTAAGCAGCTTAAAATGTAAACTTTAATCATTTGCCCCGTTGGTTCTATTTCTTTTTGAGAGGACTATTTTTATACATGAATTAAGCATTGCATTGAAAGAAAGAGAGAGGAACTAAAAGTTTGACAGTTATTGTTGATGACGCAGGCAGCGGCGACTTGCTTTACGGCGTTGTAGTCGGTGCCTACCGAGAAGAAACAGGCGAATTCAAATACGACCTCATCGACGTAAGGTTCTACCAAGAAATCTTCCGCGAAAAAGAGTACCTGCAAGAATCCTCACGCATCGTATCTAAACTTGTCGCATGGTTTAACCTTAAGCCAGACGAGGCAATCCACATTTGCCAAGGCTGCATCTTTGATGTTGCCGCTGAGGAACTCCGCAAAGTTTACGGTGAAGACCGCGTTAAACGCATAAGAGTCGTCGGCGAAGCGCAGAAGCTTACAGAAATCGCGTATCTAGATGAAATCCGCAACTTAGGCTATGAACCATTAGCTGAACGTGAAGAAAAAAGAGGCAAAAGCTTCTTCCACATGATGCGCTGGCTAAAAGACAACCCTGAAATGCTACGCTACGCCAAGACTGGGTGGCCACGCCTCAAGAATTACCATTTGTTTAAGCAATTTCACCAGGAACCAGTTTACACCGCTGTTTGCAGCGACTGCGGCTGCGAATGCAAAGTGCCATTTCAACCTCGTGCAGATCGACCCGTGTACTGCCAGAAGTGTTGGCCTGCTCATAGACCTCAGAGGAACGGGGAGAAAAAGTAGCGCATTAATGCAATCGGCGAATGGACGATTTTATGGCGTTGTATGTAGCGATATTTTTCGGTTACCAGCTGTGCGCTCAATTTGAAGTCGTGTAAGGTTATTTTAAGCACTACCCCGCAATTATATTCTTGAATGCGTGTGTACTGTTTATGGATAAGGACTGGAAACGTTTAGGACGCTTAAAGCCTGAAGAAAAAGTGCTAATATGCATGGACATGACTGATGGGTGCGTGCGCATTTGCGCGGATGGCATAAAAAATCAGTATCCAGGAATTAGCGAGGAAGATCTTCTTGAGAAATTGCGTGAGCGTCTTGAATGGGCCAAGCGTAACCGGTGATTAGCGTTGGAAGCATTTTACAATTTTGTTAAGAAGCTTGCTGATGCCTTTGACAAAGTAGGCTTAGATTATGCTTTTACCGGTGCTTTAGCCGCAAGTTTTTACGGCGTTCCCCGAACCACCACTGATGTAGACGTGATAATTGCAGTCACTAACCAAACTGACTTGAAAAGAAAGATTGCATCTGCATTAAGACAGGCAAATTTGGAAGTTGATGAACGAAAAATTGAGACTGCATTAACATCAGGTTATAAAATAGCGACATTCAAAGACAAAACGGCACCATACACTGTTGACATAATACTTTCAGATGGCAAACTGGATAAAAAATCAGGAAAAATCGATAGCCTAAAAACCTTTTTTCAATCACCTGAAGGCTTGATTGTAGCGAAACTCAGGATGATTAAGGTAACTCTGCCGCCTGAACGCGCAATTAAAGATAAGGAAGATGTTAAGGCAATTTTAGCTTTCACCAAATTGAATATTAGAGCGATCAAAAAACAGGCGCAGAAAGACGAAACACTTGAAATATTTGAAGCGTTAATTGCATAGTTCATTTGACTTTAATGCTTAAATACGCTCTTTGCTTATTGCCTAGTGGTTGTGTTTTAGTTTGTCTTCTGATAAGCACGTTCAGCATGGCGTTGTTGTTTGGTTGGGAAAGCCTTGGGTTGCTCCAGCAGCTATTGTTCGAACGGTCACTGTTTTTGTGGTTGCAGTTATCTTTCTCTGGCTTGAAATATACGCCGGCGTCGCCTTTTCGTATTTGGCTGGTTTAGCAATTTTCGCTTGGACGATTTTGGCTTTTGGCGTGATTTGGCTGCTTAGCATGTTGAAACTGCTGATTTTTTTTGCTTCAAACACTTATGTGCTACGGCAGGATGGCTTAGAAATTCGCCATGGCATTATTAGGTTGCATTCGTTTGTTGTTACCCCTTCGGGTTTTGGCGATTTAATGGTTTACCAGTCCATTGGCGGCAGGATTTTTGGTTATGGGGATTTAACGGTTAACTCTCAGGGTGAACGAGAAACCAAACTTCTGCTTGTCCGCTCACCATTCAAAGTGGCGGATACAATCAGAGACATTATGGGTAAACCAATCGTCCGCGTGGAAAGTCACGTTTAGAACATACTATTTTTTTTGCTGCTTGTGTTGGAACGGGCTGGATTACGTCCCAATGCTCACCAGCTTGCCATCTTCTACTCGGAAGATTGCATCGCTTACAAGACATGCGCTGCACGCAAGAAGCGCCAATAGCCTGCTAGCGATGTATATACATGCATGTTACATAATTTTATAAGCGAATTTTGAGCATCGTGAAAGCCCCTAAAGGAGGCGAAGAAATGCTGAGTAGAGATTGCGACGGTTGCACGCTCCTGCACATGTGCAGTGAACGTTACAGGCGCGTTAGCAAAGATGAGAAAGTGTATTGTCCAGACGGAACAGCGCATCTAGTAGACCAAAATTAACCAACTTTTTTCTTAATTTATTTCTGATTATTTTTAGGCAAAGGCAGAAATGTAAGCAATTTCTCAATTATTCACTACCAGGTGAATTGCGTGGGCAAAGCCGATTTCTTGTTGTGGAGCCGCAAATACGATAAAAGCTTCGGTTGGCAGGCGCAGAGGGAACGGGAGTTGGGCGCCAAATTCAGAAAGGCAAAGGCGTTAACTTGCGGTGATTTAGCGCAAGTTGTTGAGTGGAAGTTTAAAGAAGAGCCGGAGAAGAAAGTGCGGGTTTTAGCGTTAGTGGCTCGAAATGATGAGGCGACTGTTAATCGCCTTTCAAGCCAAGCTCTAAGTATTCCTTCTTGCGAGGATGCTTACCGAATGAACTGCCTCACACTGCTAGAAGGCGTCAGCCCAGCAATTGCAAGCGTAATCCTTGCGTTTTTTGATCCGAAACAGTACGGCATCCTAGACGCAGCAGTTTGGAAGCCGTTGCTTGGCAACCCACCGCCTAACCTGTTAACAACTCAGAATTACCTAAAACTGCTATTGGCAATGAGGAAAACAGCTGCCAAACAAAACCTAGACGTAAGAGTAATCGACAAAGCACTTTACAAAAAAAGCCTTGATGAATCAAAGTAAGCATTACGCGAACGCTGAAGAACGTTAGAAACTGATATGAAAGTTGTTATATTAGTCCTTTCACTTTTTCGAAAACGTCTTGAGCGTAAATTGTTTTTCCACAGTGGACGCATTTTGTTTCGTTTCCGGTTTTTGGAAAATCAACTGTGGCTCCGCATTCTGGGCATTTGAGCACTTGCATTACTAAGCCGCCTTTTTCCATGGTTGATTTCAAAAAAGAGAAGTCCAGCATGACATGTATTTTTTCTCTTTTCTTTTCGGCTTCATTTTCGTCTATTCGCATTTTTATGGCACTTTCAATCATTGGCCTGAGCAGTTCTTGGAAGGCGCTTTGCAGGTTGAAGGTGTTTTCGCCGTCGTTGGTGACGATTGAAACTTTTTTTGCAGATGCCCAGGTGCCGCAGTCTCCGCTTTCTGCTAAGATTCCCTTTATGTTTTCCAGTGGCATGTCAAGGGCGACTTGGTAGGTCATTTGTGGTTTCCACACCCCGATTTGTCGCCTTTCCAGCCAGATGAGCCTGCGACTTGTAAGCAGAAGAGCGCCTATTTGCAAAATCATTCTTGCACGCGCAGGACCTGGTGCCACATTAATGTTTTGTATGTGGCGGTTGCCTGTCCAAGCATTTAGGACGAATTCTGATTTGTCTATTATGACGGATTTTAAAATGGTTGGGTCTACTGCGTTTGATAGGAATTCCCAGTCTATTTTTCCGTCGAGTTTGAGGTTCTGCCAGAAAGGTAATGCTATGGGTTTGCCGAGTGCGATGAATAAGGGGAGGTTTGTGCTTGCGACTTTGTATAGTGCGGCTCCGTTTTTTGGTAGTTCGTAAAGCGTTAAGCCTGTTATTTTTTGGTTTTCTATGAACAATTTCCATTTGGTTTGGCACTGGCTGCATTTAGCGAATTTTCCAACCATTCCTGAAAGCTCGTATCCGCTTGTTGAACCGCATATGGGGCATTGCGGTAGTTCCTGTTGAATGCTCATGGCTCTTCGATTGCTGTATTTGCGGTAGTATTACTTATATTAATTGTGAATTGCAAAGTAGCAGTTTTAGCAAATGAAAAGCAATTATGCACAAATTTTTTTCGCTATAGGCTTCAGTATTTGTTTTGGGTTTCTTTTATTGAACAGCGGTTGTTTCACCGTTATCTTATCCGTCACGCATGTACATAGTTACTAGTCACTCAACTTCATGGATAAACGTCACTTAGATTTTTTCAAGCGGTTTGCATAGGTTTTATGTATTAAATTATAATTTAATAATAAGTTGAGGAAAGGAAATGGCTCAAGATGAAAACAGCATCGTTGCAATCCGCTTATCAAACTGCAACTTGCGCAGAGTTGAGGCTGTTCAAGCCCTTGAAAATATCGACCGCTCGACACTGGTAAAGGAGTTAATTGAGTACGGCTTGCGTTACCGAGTTGTATGTCTATATGAGAAGGGCAAACTGAGTGCTGGAAGAGGAGCAGAAATTTTAGATATTTCACTGAGGGAATTTTTGGAGTTGCTTGAGCACGAAAGCATCATGGTTAATTGGGATTCCGATAGCATCAAGGAATATTTGAAGCCAAAGTCAGAGAACGACAAGCACATAAAAAAGCTAAAATGAAGGAGCGACGCAACATGGGAAAATTGATACCAAAGCGATGCCCGAACTGCGGCTCAGCAAACATACACGTCCAAGAAATGCAATCGCCTTATGAAACGTCAGAGTTGTACGACGTTTACTGTCGAGACTGTGAATGGAGCGGCGATATTTCACCAGATATACCGCTTAGTAAAGCACGACTGCGTAAAATAGAAAAGAAAGAAGACCCGTAATAGTCACAGTAACAACTATGAAAACTCTTAAAGAAATAAAAGCAGAGTTGGAAACGCTTAAGCCATCGCTTAAAGAACGGTTCGAAGTGGAAACCATAGGCGTCTTCGGTTCCTACACCCGTGGAGAGCAAACCAAAAAAAGCGACATAGACATCCTCGTAACGTTTTCCAAAGATGCTCAAGTTGGGTTCTTCAAGTTTTTGGAGCTTGAGGAGTTTTTAACAAAGAAACTTGGAGTTAAAGTTGACCTTGTGACAAAGAACGCTTTGAAACCCTTCATCAAAGATCGTGTGCTGCGAGAGACGGTTTATGCGTGAAAAAGACTTTCGGCTCTATGTTCAAGATATTCTGGAAGCCATTGGAAGAATAGATCAGTATTTAGCGGGATTAACGTTTGAGCAATTTTCAAAAGATATTAAAACAATAGATGCGGTCATAAGGAATTTCGCTATCATAGGTGAAGCGGCAAAAAATATCCCCGTAAGCGTGAAACGGGAGCATTCTGAGATTGCATGGAAGAGAATGGCTGGAATGCGAGACAAACTAATCCACGAATACTTCGGAGTAGATCTCCAAATAATATGGGATACATCAAAGATTGACTTGGCGTCGTCAAAACCATTGCTAGAACAATTACTAAAAGAAACAGGCTGTTAACTAAACCTTAACTAACAAACTGAAACTAAGCTTAGACGGGAAAATTAAATAGCGGTGGACCACTGCGGTTTGACGCCCAGACTCCGCCTGGAACCCTCAAGCCCTACGCTCTTACCCGCACCCCCTTGAGCGCATAACGTCCAAACTTAGGTTGCTCTCTCCCGAGCCTAGCCGGGTTCGCCTGGTGAACAATGAAGCAACTCCCCTACGGAAGCTGCCCATTGACCGCCAGCCCCAAAGGACGGATAGTCAATGTTTCGGAAATGAAGATCCAAGCGGCCTTCGGCGCCTCATCCGCAGATGTCGGCCCGTCGTATAGAGGGTTTACGGTACAATGGACCCCTACCCCACCGCCTAAGATCCACCGCCGAAAGTTAAAGGTTAGAACGAACATTAAAACTTTCCCAGACACAAAACGAATTTTTCTGGTTTTCACAAATTATTGGATGATTTTTGTTGCCGCTTTTAATTTACAAGCGGTCGCTTGCAGTTCATTTAGCAGAACATCAATCTTTTCCCGATGCTTTTGAATTAGATTGACGAAGGCGCTTCCAACGATTACACCGTCAGCTCCTGCCTCAACAATGCGCTTTACATGCTCAGGCTTCGAAACGCCAAACCCAACCGCCAATGGAATTCTTCCGGATGTGAAAGGTAAAACACGCTTGACTAAGTGAATGGTTGAATCTTCTATCGTTGCTTTTGCTCCTGTCACCCCGAAATGCGAAACAAGATACAGAAAGCCTGAAGAGCACCAAACTATCCTTGCAAGCCGCTCATTGGAAGTGGAAGGTGCTGCTAGGAAAATTGTGTCTACACCAAATTTGCTTGCGGCTTTCTTGTAGTCACCTGCTTCCTCAACTGGTAAATCAGGAACTATAACTCCGTCAACCATGCATTTCTCAGCTAAACCGAAAAACCTCTCGAGCCCCATCCTGAAAACAGGATTATAGTAAGTCATTATCACAATTGGCACATCATGTCTTTGTCGTATTTCCTTAGCAATTTCTAGCACCTTAACAGGCGTTGTTCCAGCAGCCAAAGCGCGCACGCTTGCAGCTTGAATTGTTGGTCCATCGGCAATTGGGTCAGAAAATGGAAGCCCAAGCTCCAAAATGTCTACGCCGCCCTTGATTAGGGCATCAGCAATTTTCGGTGTCAGTTCTGGCTTTGTGTCCCCAGCCATAATGTAGCCGACGAGTGCTCCGTTTCCCTGCGCCTTTGCTTTTTGGAATGCTTCGTTTATAGCGTTCATATTTTTGCCCCTATGTAGTCTGCTACGGTTTCCACGTCCTTGTCTCCCCGTCCGGACAATGTGACAACGATTGATTGAGTCTTCTTCATTTGCTGGGATAGCTTCATGGCGTAAGTGACTGCGTGCGAGGATTCCAGTGCAGGCAGAATGCCTTCCTCTCTGGATAAGGTGAGGAAAGCTTCTACCGCCTCCTTGTCTGTGGCAGAAACGTAGTGCGCTCTCTTGAGAGTTTTTAGTAAGGAATGTTCTGGTCCAACACCAGGATAGTCTAAGCCTGCTGAAACGCTACTAGTGTTCTGTATCTGCCCGTTCGCGTCTTGGAGAACGTAGGTTAACATGCCGTGGAAGACTCCTTCTGCTCCTGCGCCAAGTGAGGCTGCGTGCTTGCCTGTTTCTAAACCTTGACCTGCAGCTTCAACACCGTAAAATTTCACCTGTTCATCGTCTTCGAACGGGTAGAAGGTGCCCATGGCATTGCTTCCGCCACCAACGCAAGCAACAAGCGCATCTGGCAATCGGCCTTCTTTCTTCTGGAATTGTTCTTTGAGTTCCTTGCCGATTACGCTTTGGAAATCCCTAACAATCATGGGATACGGATGAGGACCTACGACCGAGCCGATTAAGTAGTATGTGTTCTCAAGGTTTGTAACCCAATCCCTGAACGCTTCGTTTATTGAGTCTTTGAGGGTTTTTGAGCCGGTTTCTACGGGATGCACTTGTGCGTTTAGAAGCTTCATTCTAAAAACGTTAAGCCGTTGCCGTTCGCAGTCTTCTGTACCCATGTAAACCTCAGCTTTCAAGCCTAAGGCAGCGCATGCTATTGCTGTTGCTACGCCGTGTTGGCCTGCTCCTGTCTCGGCGATTACACGCGTTTTTCCCATTCGCTTAGCTAAAAGCGCTTGCCCCATTGTGTTGTTTATTTTGTGTGCTCCTCCATGAGCCAAGTCTTCACGCTTCAAGTAAATTTTGGCGCCGCCCAGTTTACGCGTTAAGTTCTCAGCATAATACAACGGTGTTGGTCTTCCCACAAACTCCGAGAGATAATAATCAAGCTCTTTCTGGAAATTCGGGTCTTTTCGAGCTTGCTCGTAGGCTTCTTCCAACTCCTTAATCGCCGCCATCAGAACTTCTGGAACAAAACGGCCGCCATATTTCCCGTATTTTCCGTCAATCGGGTAATTGCTTAGTTTCATTTTGCATTCACAAACTCCTTAACTTTTTCTTCAATGTTATCGGTTAACATGATGGCTGATCCGACAAGGAAAGCGCATGCACCACTTTCACGAAGAAAACGAATGTCTGCTGGCGTGCTTATTCCACTTTCACTTACGATTATTTTGTCTTTTGGATTAATTTTTGCAAGAATTTGTGCTGTCACGTTCAAATCCACCTTTAATGTTGCGAGGTTACGGTTATTTATCCCAATCAAATCAGCGCCTGTTTTTACGGCGGAGCGAAACTCCGATTCGGTATGGGTTTCAAGCATAACTTCAAGCCCCAACGCATGCGCCACATCTATCATTTCATTAATGCTCTTTTCGCTGTACCTTCGGTCAAAAAGCGCTTCAATCAACAAAACGGCATTAGCTCCCATTTTCGATGCAGCTTCGATTTGTTTAGGGCTTAAGATTATGTCCTTCATGAGGATGGGAAGTTTCACGGTCTCTCGCGTCTGAGCCAATGCTTCTAGAGAACCGTTGAAGTGTTTTGGCTCAGTTAACACGGATATGGCTGCTGCTCCGCCTTTTTCCATAGCCTTTGCAATCATGCTTGGTTTAACGTTTCTTCTGATTATACCGGCTGATGGTGAAGCAGCTTTAATTTCAGTTATGACCGGGTTAAATTGGCTATCTAAAATTGCCTTCCTCAAACTAACACGAACGCTTTCTGTAGGCTTTAATGTTTCATAGTATCCGCTCTCAATGGTTTCTTTAGCATCATGCGCCAGCATATCCAGAAAGTCACTCATACTTTGCTTCCAACTCCTCGAGTTTTGACAGGTTTCCGCCTGAAGCCTTAATCAGCATCTTTAGCTTGGCGTAGGCAGCTCCGTTTTCGATTGATTCTCTTGCTATTTCCATGCCGCCTTCGAAGTCTTCTGCTTCCCCACCAACAATGATGCCTGCGGCACTGTTGACAAGCACAAACTCCGCTTTAGGGTCGTCAAGGGCATAGTTGCCGCTGAGAATTTTGAAGAGAGTTTCAGCGCTTTCTTCAGGCGTTGCCACTTTCAAATCGGCGGTGTTTGCTTTTTTTACTCCGAAATCGCTTGGGACAGTTTCTAGTTCTGTAACTTTGCCTTTCTTTAACCATGCAATAGCCGTTTTTCCAACTGTTGAAATTTCATCCAAGCCATCTAGCCCATGAACAACCATGGCTTCTTCGCATCCCAGCCGTTTTAAGGCATAAGCCATTGGAGCTGTCAGTTTAGGGTCGTAAACGCCGAGTAGTTGAGCGTTAGCGCATGCTGGATTCGTTAATGGTCCAAGAAGGTTGAATACTGTGCGAATGCCTATCTCGCGTCTTGGCTCAGCCGCGTACTTCATAGCTGGATGGAAAGCTGGGGCAAACATGAAGCCTATGCCGACGTTTTCTATGATGCCTTCAACTGCTTCAGGTTCCAAATGTAGGTTAAGACCGAGCTTTTCTAATACGTCGGCGCTTCCACTTTTGCTGGTTACAGCCCTGTTTCCATGTTTAGCAACTGCGACGCCTGCTCCGGCAATGACGAAGGCTGCTGCTGTGCTTACGTTGAAGGTTTTTATTTTGTCTCCGCCTGTCCCGCAAGTATCGACTAGGCGGCTATGTACGTGGGGATGTATTTGGCTGCTATGCTCTCTCATGACGGATGCAAAGGCGATGAGTTCCTCAACTGCTTCACCCTTCATTCGTAAGGCTGTTAGAAAAGCGGCAGTTTGAGCGTTTGTTGCTTTTCCCGACATTACTTCTCTCATTATTTCTCCTGATTCGTCGCTTGTTAGGCTGTAGCCTTCGATGAGTTTCTGTATGCCTTCCCTAATCATTGCCGTCGCCTGCCATCCAAGAAGTTTTTAATTATAACTTTCCCGTCCTCGCAGAGAATTGATTCAGGATGAAATTGCACGCCATCAATCGGGTATTCAACATGCCGAATGCCCATGATTTCTCCGTCATCAACGCATTCTGCGGTAATTTCTAAGCATGAAGGAATGGAGCACCGTTCTCCAGCAAGCGAATGATACCTCGTTGCCGTGAAGGGATTTCTGACACCTGTGAAAATGCCTTTTTGGTCATGTTTTATCGTGCAGGTCTTCCCGTGCATGAGCCTTTTTGCATGGATGATTTTTCCGCCGAACGCGTTGATTATTCCTTGATGACCTAAGCAAACGCCTAAAGTTGGCGTTGTTCGACTCATGGTTTGCAGAATTGATGTGCAAACGCCAAAATACCTGACATCTTCAGGTGTGCCTGGTCCTGGCGAAATCACGATTCTGTCAGGTTTAAGCTCGGCTAACTGCTTTAGGTTAACCTGGTCGTTTCTGTAAACTATGGTTTCTGCGCCAAGTTCGCCTATGTACTGGACAAGGTTGTAAACGAATGAATCGTAATTATCAATTACCAGTACCTTCATGCTTTTGCGCCTCCAGCTTTTTCCAGCGCCAACATCAGGGCTTTTGCTTTGTGGTCGGTCTCAAACCATTCACGTTCTGGAACTGAATCAGCCACGATTCCCGCGCCAGCTTGAATGAAAGCTTCGTCCTTGTCGGCGAAGAGGGTGCGGATGGTTATGGCGAAGTCTGCATTGCCATTGTATGAGAAGTAGCCTACAGCACCCGCGTATGGTCCACGCCTTGCAGGTTCCAGTTCGTCAATGATTTCCATGGCGCGTACTTTTGGTGCTCCAGAAACCGTGCCAGCTGGAAAAACAGCCCTTAGCGCATCGTAGCTTTGAAGGTTTTCTTTAAGTTCGCCAACAACTTGTGAGACGATGTGTTGTACGTGGCTGTACTGGTGAACTTTCATGAATTCGGGCACGTGAACGCTTCCGTACTTGGAGATTTTGCCAAGGTCGTTGCGTGCTAAGTCAACGAGCATAACGTGTTCAGCCCGCTCTTTAGGGTCATCAAGCAATTCTCTAGCTATCTTTTTGTTTTCGCCTGGTTTGTCAGCAATTGGCTTGGTGCCTGCAATTGGGAAGGTTTCTACCTTTCTGTTTTCAACTCGGACGAGCATTTCTGGGCTAGAGCCAACGATTTGCCGCTCGCCTGATTTGTAGAAGTACATGTAGGGTGAAGGGTT
This sequence comes from Bathyarchaeia archaeon, assembly GCA_050012335.1. Taxonomy (GTDB): domain Archaea; phylum Thermoproteota; class Bathyarchaeia; order Bathyarchaeales; family Bathycorpusculaceae; genus Bathycorpusculum. The sequence goes on along the minus strand of JBEKHJ010000008.1, from coordinate 8,836 downwards.
GATGCTTCTCAGCGACTGGTAGAATGGGATTAGGTTGCCTTTTATTTGGAACTGGTAGCGTTTGGAGAGAACAACTTGGAAAATGTCGCCTGCGGTTATGTACTCTTTTGCTTTCTCTACCGCCTGTTCATAGTGTTCTTTTTTAGTGTTAACTTTTGGTTGAGTGAAAGATAATTCGTCAAAATCAACAGGTTGCCTGAGCAGGTTTTCAACTTCAGCCAAGCGGTTCTCGTTGCGGTAGTAGTAGAAGGCTTGTTTTTTTATGTGGTTGAAAATTAAGCCGTCGTCAAATATGCCCATCTCCAAGTCAGGGAAGTCAAGGTCAGCTTGACACTTCAGGGGCAGTTTCTCCCAGTAACGAACGGCATCGTAAGAAATATAGCCAACAGCTCCGCCGACGAATCGAAACTTACGAGTGGGAACAGAGTCGCCTTTAAGCAGTTCTTCTATAAGGTGCAGTGGGTCGCTTGTTACCTCTTTAATTATTTCCCCGTTTCTCTCGTTTTTGATTTGGGCTTTGTTGTTTTTAGTTTGGATGGTTATTTTTGGGTCGAATCCGATGAATGAGTATTGTGCGAGTTTTTTTGGTCCTTCGATGGATTCTAAAAGGTAGGTTGTTTGGTGTTGTTTTTGGAGTTTTGAGAATATTTCGAGGGGTTGTTGTGTGATTGTGATTTTTTTGATTTTTAGGGGATTAACTAGTTTGGTGTTGGTTGATGTTTGTGAGCCAAAGGTGATTCCCCATTTTGTTTATTCTCCGTATGGTTCAGAAGCATACGTTAATGTACTATTTAAGGCTTATCGGTACAAAAATGTACATTAAGACTTGAGCACACTACTCATCCAATCCAAATAAGCCTTCGAGCCCTCAACGATCGGAAGCGCAAGAATCTCCGGAACCTCATAACTATGCAAGCCCTTCACGCGCTCGGCAACTTGCGTAAATAGGTCCATGCGTGATTTCATAACAATTAAGCATTCCTCAGCCTTGTCGATTTTGCCAGACCAGTAAAAAAATGATGTGACTGGATTGACAATGTTTGCGCAAGCAATCAAATGTTCCTTCAAAAGCGACTGCGTTATTTTTTCTGCTTCCTGCTTATCTTTGCTGGTAACTAATATGATGATGTAATTGTTCTTCAATAGCTCTCACCAGTGTATTGTTTAGTTTTGGAGGAATAAATAAACTTGCGATTAACTCGTCGGTTGCTTTTCTTTAGCTAAATGGTGGTTAAGACATTTAAATTTCCCTAGATAAGTATTAATTGGAATGGTTGAGTAACCGAACACTTGAGGGAAGGTTGTTGAAAGAAGAACAATTTAAAGTTTTAAAAACGATAAGTGAAGCCACGAACCGCATGGACCTGAACATGTTTGCTCAAAAAGTCAATTTAAACCCAAACCAAACAATGCAGCAAATCCAAGAACTAGCAAAAAAGGGCTTTTTGCAAAGAGTCGGAAGCGGATATGGCATAACTGAAAAAGGAAAAGCAGCCCTTAAAGCGTTCACGCCAGTTCCGAAAGAAATGGGTTTCCACTTTTACTACGGCATCGATCAGCCCACAGACTTTACAGCGCAGTCGCTTGAAGAGTTTTACAGGTTTATCAAACAAGTCAGCGTAAACTCAGTTGAATTTCACCTTTACAGGGGCGACTTTGAAAATTGGCTAAAAGAAGCCTGCAAAGATGCAGCTCTTGCCAACGAAATTGGAGGCATTAGGGCGGGCGGTTTAAAGGGTGAAGACCTTAGAAAAGAACTCTTGGAAGTGCTTGACGCAAAATACGGCATCCAAGAATTGCTATAAGCTTCTACGGTTTTTTCTCGTTCAGTTTAATCCACCAATCAGGAACTCTGGCGTTTTTAGCGGTGTCCCAAGAATCAAAGGGCTTAATATCCAAGATTGGTGTGCCGTCGAAAGCGTCAAGACCGCGGACAGTCAAGGTGTTGCCTTCAACTTTTAACAGCTCAACTAATGTTAGTCCTATGGGGTTTGGGCGAAGGTTGGTTCTGGTAGCGAAAACGCCAAGCAGAGGCATGTCCATTCTGCCTCTCGGATGAACCTTCAAAGTCATCCGTTGCTCATCTGGGATTTGACTCAGCCAGAACAGAACAAACAAATGCGAAAAACCCGTGATGCCGTCTAAAGCTTCAACCAAATTATCACGAAGGACGATTTGCGAGGTTCTGGATTTGTCTTTAACTTCATCGCCAACCGCTTCAGTTTTAACATAACCGATTGGGTTTAGAACGATTTTTTCTTGAAAAGGCATCGGTCACCGCACTCAACGTTTGAGTGAGTCTCGAATCTATATAAGCATTCGATTCGATTCGTAAAATAATGTTAGCTAAGTAGCTATTAAAAATTGTCAGAACTACAATCGAAGAAGATTCAGCCTTTTTTTTCAATGTCGTGGAGAGCAGCGACTTAAATCTAGATTATTTAGTCGCAAGTCACCGTGTAGCAATAGTCGCAACTATTGAGCCTGCTTCTGATGCTGAGCCTATAGTTTAGTCAAAGTCAAGCCTAATGCCAAAGTTATAACTATTAAGTGCCTGTGAATGCTTTGAGCAGAGGAAACTTGCACAAAGTATTATTCCTTTGTTGAAGAAACAGTTTATTATGTTGCGTGTTAGTCATAGGGGCGCCAGGGCTTATGCGCCTGAGAATACGTTGACGAGTTTTAAGAAAGCATTAGAAATCGGCGTAGACGCAGTTGAGCTAGACGTTAGAAAGACCAAAGACAACCAACTTGTCGTTATCCATGATGCAGATGTTAAGCGGACAACCAATGGCGAAGGCTTGGTAAGTGAGCTTACGCTTAAGGAAATCAAAGGTTTTTCTGCTGAGAGTGGCGAGAAAATTCCTACCTTGCAGGAAGCGCTTGATTTTTTGGATAAGAAAGTGAAGGTGTTCATTGAGTTGAAGGAAGCGGGCGTTGAGGAGCAAGTGCTCTCGAAAGTGCATGAGCGTGGCTTGGGGAAGAGTGTTGTAATCGTTTCTTTTCTTGAAGATGCGCTGAAGAAAGTTAGAGAATTAGACAAGGACATAGAGACAGGATTGATTTACGCGAAGCACAAGAACCCAGTGAAAGCAGCGTTAGAGTTGAAAGCAAACTATCTTCTTGCTTTCTATAGATTCACGCATACGGCTAATGTTCAGAAAGCACACCAGAACGGTTTAAAAGTGATAGTTTGGACCATAAACAAACCAGAAGAAGTAGAAGAATACGCTGCGAAAGGCGTGGACGGCATAGCCAGCGATAAGCCAGACATACTCATGCGTGTTAATGCATAGCAACCTGCGCTTTAAGAACCTGTTCTATCCGCTCTGATTCAACGCTGCTTTCATCATTCAAAGGCGTCAATTGTATTTCAGTGGCTGATTTTACTCCGAAACCCAGTTCTTTCGCCCGTCGTAGTTGATCCTGCTCGAAAACGTCTGCTTCGCCGACTTTGCCTTTTGCGCCGTACATTTTGAGAATCGCCACTCCAACAGCGTCTATGGCTACTCGGTCTTGGCTTGCAAGCAAAAGGTTTGGCTCAACCAGAGTGCCTCTTTCTGGACCGCCGGTTGTGAATGCTTTTATGCCATCCATCAAAACAAAGTCCAAGTTGTAATGGTTGTTTATTTCGGCAATCATCTGCCTCTGAAACGGTGAACCATGCAGTTCCCACATGTAATCGTATATTCCGCCTGGAACCTTTTTTGCCACTAAACCCACAGAATTCTTTAGCGAGAGCGTGAAGTGGCCGCCGAACCTGTGCGTTTTTAGGCAGCATGTCTGAACTACTTTATCAGCGTCATGGAAAACTTTTGCCATGTAGAATCCTCTGAGCCAATGGGTTTCGCCTTTTTCAACTTTAATCCAGTCTTCTTTGCTCACATCATCTAAGACAACAGCGCTAAAACCCAGTTCTCTTGATAATGCTAAAACGCCCATTTGCTCCAGAACCTGCTCGGTATCGCCCATGCCGCTTCGTTCAGCCAAAGTTATACCGCTCGCGCCTGCGTTTTTTAGGGTTTGCACTATGGCTCTTAAGGTGTCAAGGTGGGTTGATGCTGGAAACGGGTCAGCACTGTTAAAATTAGCCTTCAAAGCCACCTGCTTCCCAGAATAATCGCCTAAGCCAAACTTGTTGAGCAGTGCAGGAACGCCTGTTGCTCTATCCGTAGTTTTTAGAATGAAAACTTCGCTCAAAGAGTTCACCATAAAAACTGCTCCGTAAAAACTAAAAAGGGCTGCTTTGTTATTAGTTTTTCACTGCATCAAGCTGAGACAACAAAACCGCAAGCTCTATATTTCTCAGTGGAACCTTTTTCAAAAGAAGCCTTTATGCGGGCCCGTAGCTCAGTCAGGCCAGAGCGGCGGACTCTTAATCCGTAGGCCGCGGGTTCAATTCCCGTCGGGCCCGCCACTAATTTCCCCAAAAAAGTTTGATGTGGCTTAATTTTTCATAGTATGAACCTACTAATGTAGCGCCAAACTTATTGTTAAGACAATGAGTACAAAGAGTGTTATCAGGACATATTTGTAATGCTTTTCCCATGCAAAATAAATGACTGAAGTTACTGCTCGGATGTAAGGGGCTAAAATCAGTATTATTAGCCCCAGCGTTATGAACAGGAGGGCGTTTTGTGACCCGAACAGGTGTTGGGTTTGGTTAATTATGAAGGCGAAGAAGTTCTGTCCACTAATAAAGACGCTTTTGTCTTGGGAAATCTGCACGTTGCCGTATGCGACGTAGTAGAGGCTTATGCCGATGACTTCGAGTATTACGCTGACGATGACGCCGATTATAAGTATGTAGCTTATGATGGTTTCCAGTTTTGATTCGCCGCTACCTAAGCTTGGGGAGGTCATAGTGCGGTTACTCCTTTGTATAGCATCTGAATGATTAGTAGGGTAACAATTACTAGGAAGAGTATTCTGAGGTTCCTGTCGCGCACTTTATTTAATACTCTTCCACCGACCACTGCGCCGATTTAATTCCTATGGATATTATCACTTGTTAGTCAAGAAATATTGACTATATTAGTCAAGAAACGTTTACGAATAACCTTTTATTAAAATAGACTTTCTAGGGGTAACATGAGCCGTTTAGGTAAGACTTTTGGTTTATTGATCGTCATCATTTTCCTAATCTCGTTAGTTATGCTGCCACCAGCCGCTGTCAAAGCTGCCTCGCCACGAAGGATTGTTGTTCCAGACGATTATTCTACTATCCAAGCGGCTATAAATCAAGCAAATGATGGAGACACAGTATTCGTAAAAGATGGGGTGTACAACCCGGCTGGACTGTTCTACGACGTTATGAATGACGCTGGAAGCCCATACGTTGAAATCCTTGTTAACAGGTCAATATCACTAATTGGGGAAGACAGCCAAAAAACCATAATTATGGGAAAGACAAACAATGGCTATTCTGGCCCACAAGCAACAATTCGAGTTACAGCGGATGACGTAACAATCTCAGGCTTCACCATATTGGGCTCAGCCAGCAATAACGCAGCAGCAAGCGACGGCGAGAAAGGCATAGAAGTAGCAGGCACATACGATCATGCGCCCTCACACTGCTCTATTATCGGCAACATCATTAAGAATAACTTTTTTGATGGGATAGCAACAAGTGGCTATTATAATCAAGTAACAGGCGTAACCAAGCCATCCTATGATATAATTGCCAACAACACGGTAACTGGAAATGCTGGGTACGGGATGTACATCAGTTCCTCAAGCACTGTAATATCTGGGAATCAAATCAGCGGGAACATTTTGGATGGCATTATCATTGACTCATGTGTAAATGTCACCATAAGCGGCAACAATATCTCTCGCAACGGACAAACCGATTATTGGTTGCCAGGCGGCTTGTGCCTTCGATGGTTAGGGCCATTCTATGTTTACAACAACAATATAACCAATAACATAGGCAACGGCGTTATTTTTGGAGAAAACTGCGGCAATTCGATAATTACCGCCAATAACATTGCGAATAATACTATTGGCATTAACTTGGGTCCTGTTTTTTCACAGGACTCTGTTGGGTCAGGCAGCACGATCTACAAAAACAACATAATTAACAACCGCCTGCAAGTTGCTGTCAACCAAACCAGTGATAAAGTCGCATGGGATAACGGTGCAGCCGGCAATTACTGGAGTGACTATCAAGGGCAAGGCACCTACAGAATTGACGGAAACAACATCGACCACCATCCCCTTACGCAGCAAATCGATGTCAACGCTCAGCCATCAATCACTAGCCCGCTAAGCTCCTCATCACCATCGCCTGCAATCCCAATATTAGCACCGACCAGTACAAACCCCACAACCAACCCCTCAGGTCGCAAACTTGTAGTCCCAGACAATTACCCTACCATTCAAGCCGCCATAAACAATGCCAGTGCAGGAGACACAGTATATGTAAAGAGAGGAATCTATTACTCCCTGGGGTACGCCGGAGTACTTGTAAATAAATCGATATCATTGATCGGTGAAAACAGCCAACAAACAATACTTAGGCCAAGCGGCTTTTATCGTTATTTTTGGCAATCTCTGATTCAAGTAACCGCCGATAACGTGAAAATTTCTGGCTTCACAATAGACGGCGCGGTGTACAATGTAACTTGGGAGGACATGACCAATGATGTTCCTCTAGGTATTTCAGGGAACGCTATTGTGTACAGCAAATGCGATGATGTAGAAAATGGCATACTGGTAGGAAATTCGTATGACAATGAACAGATTGTTTCCAACTGCCATATCTTTGGAAACAACATTATTCATTGTGTCTTTTCAGGAGCGTCCCTTTCAGGTCAATATCACTCAGTTAATCAAAATAACATTACGGACAATTCAGGCCCCGGGATTTCAACAAGCAGTTATGTAAACACTTTAACCAGAGTGGCAAACGCTTCCTACGACGAGATTTTTGACAACTATGTAGCCAGAAACGATAACGGAATGTCTATTTCCTCTTCAAGTACTGCAGTATACGATAACCAGATAATCGACAACCATCAAGAAGGTATATGGGTTTCTTCGTGTCTAAACGTTACAATCGCTGGAAACAACATTTCCAACAACGGCAAAAACAATCAAACAAGCGGAAATGGCGGTTTGTCCCTTGGAAATTGGGGACCCTTCTATGTTTACGGCAATAACATATTCAACAATAGCGAGGGCGGCGTAAGCTTCGAAGATTATTGCAATGACGCTCTTGTGCATAGTAATAATATAACAGGTAACGAAATTGGACTTGAAACTTATAACGTTAGAGACATCGGTCAGGGAAACATAGTCTATCAAAATAACATAGTTGACAATAAACAGCAAGTAGCCATGAACGTAACACTTTACGTCGCTGAGGGCGACAGTGCAGACATTGTTGCTTTTGACAACGGCATAGTCGGAAACTACTGGAGCGACTACTTGACAAAATATCCAGGCGCAGTGATCACGGGTAGTTCAGGGATAGGAAACACTCCGTACGTGATAGACCAAAACAATATCGACCATTATCCACTCATTCACCAAGTCGACATATCCGCTACCGCTGTGATATCCACCCCTTCTTTTGCAACCGATACCTCGACATCAACACTAACGATTCCTATTATTGTCACCGTCGTACTTGTGGTATTGGTTCTTGGCTCTCTTTTGCTGTACAGAAGGCATCGAAAAACCTCTCAAAAAACATTACCCTTTTCCAAGCAAGTGTGAATAACGTCGCCGCTGCGACCTGACGGTAAACTGCAATCGACTATCTTGCTTTGAATTCTTCCCTTGTCTTCATTTGTCGTCTCTTCAGGTTATACCCCAACGAGAAGTCATGGGCAGCATCCCGTATCCGCCGAAGCAACAGCAACATTCGGCTGTTCTTGTCAAAACGCAATGGCTCCGGGTTATCGGGCAGGTAAATTTCTTCATGCTCCTTAGCCAAGCCAATCAGCGGAATCTGCAGTCCAAGCCCCTGCAACGCCGCCTTTGCTGCACTCACCTGTCCAGGCCCCCCGTCAGTCACAATCAGGTCAGGCAGAGGGCTTTTTTCCTCCACCAAACGCTTATAGCGCCTTGAAACCACCTCGTTCATTGAGGCGAAGTCGTCTTGTCCCTCAAATGTCTTGATTTTGAATCGACGGTAGTTTTTCTTGTCAGGCTTCGCGTCCCTGAAGTTGACCATGCCTGAAACCACGTGCTCCTGCCCCAAATTGGAAATGTCAAAGCATTCTATCACGCGCGGTAACACTGAGAGATTAAGCTCAGTCTGCAAATCCACAAGCGCGCTATCAACTTCTAAGGTGGACTCAAGGTTTTTCTCAGCAAGCTTTACAAGTGCAAGTTTATCCGCTCGCCTAGGAATCGTCAACGAAACAGGCGCACATCTTTTTGCTGAAAGGAACTCTTCCAGGGCTTTTTTCTCTTCGGTTCCTTGCCAACAAGGCTTATTCAACAATATCTCACGCGGAATGTGGTTGGTCGTGTAAAAAGCCTTCAAAAATTCCTGCTCAATCTGAGGCTGCAGATCAACGCTGAATTCTTTTTTGCCAAGTAAAACGCCTCTTCGCACTCCCATCTGAACCGCCAGCATTTTCTCGCCAAACTGCTTGAACACCAAAACGTCCTGGTCAAACCGTCTCTCATTATCCACAATCTGATGTTCCGTCAAAAGCCTAATGGAAGCGATTTGGTTGCGAAGCTCAAGGGCCTCTTCATACTTCTGCTCTACAGAGGCGGCTTGCATTTGAGACTTGAGCTGTTCGATTGTTTGCTGATAGTTTCCGTTCAAAAAGGAGCGCGCTTGCTTAACCTGCTCTGAATACTGTTCAGCGGTGAT
>JBEKHJ010000007.1:0-42436 GCA_050012335.1 Bathyarchaeia archaeon | reverse complement strand
CGGCATCTTTTGCTCGTTCAGTGGCTTCTTGCGGAGTGTTCTGGTGGCACCATGAAGCGAATTCTCGGATGTTAGCCATCTCGAAAAGGAACGGGTTTAAGCCTGCTTCTGAAACTGTGCGCCTGAATGTGGGTTCGTGCATTCTTGGTGAGCAAGCGGCAACGATAACACGGTTGAGTTTCAGCTCGCGGATGGCTTTTCGGATTTCTTCTTGCCCTGGATCAGCACACGTGTAACGGTTTTCTTTAACGAATACCACGTCTGGAATGGTTTTAGCGTACTCGACAACTGCCTTGACGTCTACTGTGCCTGCGATGTTTAAGCCGCAGTCGCAGACGAAAACGCCGACTCGTAGCTCTTCAGGCTTGGGGGTTTCGGGTTGTTTGGGTGCTTGTGGTGTGCTCATTTCACTGTCTCCTCTAAAACGAATCTTTTGGAAACTACTTTGCGCCTATTCTCATCAGCTTGGGTTTTTAATTCTTTTACTGCGTCGTGTGGTGAGGTTAGTCTTTCTAATGCTTTGTTCCATGCGCCTGAGTGGATGGGTGTGTGGTGTATTTTTGTGCGTTTAACTGTTAATGCTTCATCCACTGGGCAAACGTTTTTGCATGCGCCACAGTAAGTGCAGTATAACTCGTTAACGTGAACTTTCTTGTCTTCGCCAAGCGTTAATGCTCCTGTGATTGGGCAAACGTCTAGGCAGTCTGTGCAGCCTTCAGGGCATTTCTCCTGATTAATAGCGATTATTCCTTCAAAGGCTTTTTTGACTTTTAATGCGCCTGGACTGCATTTAAATTCGCATACTCTGCAGGTTGGGCAGTAATCTTTTTGGATGTCAAGGTTGACTTGGACGCGTTTTTTCTGGCTCGGTGATAAGGCTTCTATGTTTTCGACTGGTTTGCCATCATAACCAATTTTAGAAATTTTTATGAGTGATAGTGGGCATGCGGTTTCGCATTCTACACATTCCTTCTGGCACTGGCGAGTATCGACTTTTATGTCTCGAACCAGTTGCGGGTAACTTTCTTTCGCCAAGATAGAAAGGTCATGTGCACCATTCAAGGTAACTTTGATTGCGCCATAAGGACAGGTGACATCGCAGATTCCGCAGAAGTTGCATTTTGCCAAGTCAATGTCCACTTTGGCTTTTTTGGCCTTATCCCCTTGAATTTTAGGTTGCTTTTGTGTTTTTATGGCTTCTTTAGGGCAGGCTAAACTGCATATTTGGCAGCCAACACAGCGGTTTTTGTCAAGGGTTAACTTGTAATTTTTAACTTGCAAGACCCATTCTAACGTTAAGGCATCTGCCGCATCTTTCTTCACGGTTTTTAACGGCATTTATTTTACCACCAAGAGGTTTTCATAAGCGCAGTACAAATTGGTCCAACGCCTGACAGGTTAGTTAAAATGATTTCATTGCAGTGCTTTCGATATAAATATTGCTTGAAAAAACCCGTACTTTCAACATAACAAAACCACTATCCAGAGCCTGAAAGAAAACCAAAAAATGAGAGAAAACCAGTGCTCTGTGCAGTCTATAGCTCATCTTGTATGTAGTTACTTTTATGGATAGGCTCTTGATGCGCTTTTATGTTCAGCCTTTAGAGTTTATTGGAGGTTTGAACCTTTGTTTGTATATGGAAAGGAGTGCTTTTAGAACTGCTATGCTGAAGAGCACAAAGTAAAACAGGTGCGCTATTGCTAGAAAAGGCTCTGTCGTAAGTAATGGTGCCCTAAATGGGTAGCCGATTGTTGTCGGTAGTAAAACTGTGAAGATAGGGATAATCAATATCAGGTTTGACTTGTTACTTGTGAAGAAAACTTTCCAGTCGTTAGTTTTGTATAAGACGACGGTTGCTATGGTGAATAAAGTTAATTCGAGAACTATGTTTATTGGGTTAAAAATGCTGATGTAGTAAGACCCTAACTCTTGAAGCCCAAACTGGGTTGTTGATAAAGGCCAGAGCAGTTGCACATGTCCGCCTATGAAGAAGTCTCCTATAAGCGAATGTGAAATTAACGCTAGAAAGTAGGGTATCGCTTTTTTGCGATAAACAATAAAGAACGGAATAAACGCAACAATTGCGACTACCACTGAATGAGATGGGCCTCTGTGAAGTTGGGCTCCGGTTAACAAATCGAAAATTATGTCTACGTCAGGGATTATTGAAAGAACCAATAGCAACGGAATGTTAGGTTTATAATGCAGCAGCTTTGAGGAACCTTTACCTAACAGGTATGCTATTGACATGTGCCCGACAGCGAACGAAGCAGTTTTCCTCCTTTAGACTCAGAAATTTCAGTTTAATTGGCTATTAAGCGTATGGGTTATAATCAAGTTCAGCTGAACGTCAGCCGCAACTAAAATAGTTGGCAGAATAACTGACGAACACGATTTACGCTAAAAATAGAGACAGTTTAGTTTAGTCTTGACGCTTCTACCATAATATTTTGCCTTTTATTGAAGGAAACAGCAATCAAAGAATACCCATAATGCGCATGATGACTGTTACGAAAAAGGCTAAACCGCATCCAATAGCGGCCATCCGTAAAAGATGTCTATCAATGGCAACTCTTGCAGAATACCCAGGCGACGCATATAACAGTTCAGAGGTAATAATAAGTATTATAGCCGTCACTGCAAGCCACAAACTAATGTCAGATGATGATAGTGGGAAAATCATTGCTTCTCAAACCTCAAATAAAATTAAACACTGCATAAACACCATGATTACTAGGCGATAAAACCTGTTCTTTGATGATTACTGTTTTACCCGATGCCTTGGCTAGTGCACTGGCAACGGCACTCACAACTGGACAGCCTAAGATGCTGACGCTTTTCAAAGGAGTCTCTGTATGGTATAAGCTCTCATACAAAATGTTCGTTGCTTTAAAACTTACACTGTTCTCTGAAACAGTCATGTCAACTGATTTAGCCAGATTGAATAGCTCGGTTAAACATCGAGGTAAAATCTCTGTTAATTCTTGGATAGCAATTTTGCTGAAGTCCAATTGTAACTGCTTTTCCATTTGAGCCATAAGCTCAGAGCCTGGCGAAGTGATGAATACACCTCGCGTTTTTGTTGACAAAAATTTTCCTTCGGCTAATTCCTCAATCGATGGTTTTCCATCGAAGTTTTCGGAAATGAAAACGACGGGTTCTTTTAGGTTTTTGAGATATTCAGGAAGATGAACGTCTTGAGGGGAAGCAGGAATAAAGTATCCTTGGCCGTTAAATTTTAAGTCGTTAATCATCCGGTCAATTGTAGAATAAGCGGATTTTGCAGTGCTGTCCAGAAGGCTGCTTTCAACGTACTTTCCGCTTCTTGCGAGAGCAAAAATGGCACCCCAAAAAGTTAATCCTAACCCAATAAAAGCTGCAATCTGCAACCCATAAAATATAGAGTAAACCAGCAAGAGAATTCCTGCGGTTAAAAATACCGCTGCAATCCTTAATGAACCACGACTTTTTTTACGTACACTTTTCAACCATAAAACCTTCCTTTTTAATGCTAAATCAAAAACAAGCTGCTTTGCCTTTTTATCATAATAAATGATACGTTATGTTTAAGGTTTATGACAAAGCCCAATTGCTATGGAGCCAAAACTTTCTTAGCATTATTTTCCTTACACATTTTCCGCATAAACAGCAAAGGAACACCTAAAATTTTTGAAACTACCCCCAAGCCGGAAAACATAGCTTTGAAATTATCAATATCTGCTCGGTTGACGGCGCCAAGAAGCGGAGCACTAGCCAAGTAAACCACCAAGAAAACTATGAAACCTCCTACAAGCGTAATCAAATAGCCCGGAAAACTGAGAAAGTTAATAAACAAATAAGTTACCACTGAAGCAATCGCTGATGAAGCAAAAATCTTGGCGGAAATGCGAAAGTCAGCTTTAACTCTGTATTTTTTCCAACTCCAATAAAGTCCCCAAGCAACATTGGGGGTGGTTGCAATAAGAGTCCCTACTATACCGCCAATAACCGCAAAGGATGGACCACCAATTGAATAGAAATACGAAACTAGAAGGTACGCAAGCGGCAAACCAACGGCAAGAGATAAAATGCTTTGTTTCATAACTTGATTTGTTTTTCCAATACCAGTTTGGAAAGTTCCCAAGCTAATATTACCTACTAAAACAAGCAAGTTGACTATGGATGAAAGCGCCAAAAACAAGGGTGCATAAGGAAACTTGGGTTCTGCATTTACAACGAATAAAGATGCCAGTATTCCATTTTGAGGAAATAAAGTGTTAATCAATGGGGTTGAAAGAGTAATTAAAATCATTGTTGCAGGCACCAGAAGCACAGCAGTGTACTTGACTGAGGAAGCAAAAACCGTTTTTACGAGTTCAGGCTCCTTTTCAGGATTTAACTTAGAGAAAACTGGAAACAACGCAGTTGCAACTGGAAAAGAAATGAACGTTAGAAGAACAGAGAAGTAAGCGGCAGCGTAATAATTACCCATCATCCATTTTCCAGCGTAAACTGCCATTGTGAAAGCGAAAACTTGCGGTAGCACACCAATCACGATACTTGAAACAGTAAGTGGCAGCCCATAGCTTAACATTGGCTTTAAAGTTCGCTTGACATCACATGTGCCAACTTTACACTTACGCAATGGCCTGAACAAAGAAAAGTAAACAATTAGTATGGCAACAACGCTGCCTGCAAGAATTGAACCCATGGCAGCATATACTGCACCCAACACGCTGAAGCCAAGAATAACTAAGAATGGACCAAGAGCAGTCTTAACGATGGCTGAAAAAATTTGAGTGAAACTGTTAAGTTTCATCCTTTCAAAACCAACAAAGATCCCACTAGCTGCAGCAGAAATGGCGCCTGCAAAAACAGAAAGCGCCATTATAGATATGTATACAGAAAGGCTGGCTGCGTCACTAGGGCTAATAATCAAAGCTAATGGTTCAGCAAGAGCAAAACAAATCAAAGACAAAATTGTTCCGCTGATAATCTCAAAAATTACTCCGGAAACAATCACATCATGGATTTCCGATTCTTTACCAGCAGCCCTTAAGCTGGCTATCTGCTGGGTCATTGCGGAGTTTATGCCCCAATCTCGGAAGAAATTGATGATAGATGACGGAATCAGAGCCATTCCGTATAGACCAACATCATTAACTGATAAAAGTGCAGCTAAAACGAGGGTGCCAATAGCCATTATTACAGTTGATCCGGCTACGCCGATTAACAGGTGAAAGCTTCCAGTCGCCGAAGTCTTGCCCATCTCTGCAGCTTTATCCATGTGGCACCAATACCAGTTTTTTCCCACTATAAAATAATCCTATTCTTATATGCTTTGGATGCTGCCTCCAATCTCTAAGCCCATCCAGACCAGTTGGAGACGGCACCTCATCTTCAACCAAACAATCCACAAAATATTTGAGTTCATCAAAATGAGACTGATTAAACGAGGAAATACCCTTCGCCAAATTTGAAAAGCAGTGACATTGTAATAGCCGGCTGCATATGCTCGACAAAAACAACGATTCTGCCAAACCAATTGCCAATAATATTAGCTTAGTTAAAAGCAGAGCCTAAAAATTCTCTAAAATTATAAAGATACTCTTTCCCTCGCTTCACACTATCCACTTTAGGCAAAGCACCTATGAAACATTCCGCTTGAGCTTTTAAGACGTCAGCCTTTGGAAGATGCTCTCCGTAAACGCGAACAAGCCTACTAAAAGAGTGCTCAAGCAACTCGTTGAAAAGCATTTCAGAACCAACATACGCAAAGTAAACATCCGCATAATCAGTTTGAGGACCGATTGGCTGCGGTTTCCGTATACGATGCTGAGAAGGCAGCGACTGCAGTATATCATCTAAGTAAGTATTCCATCCAGGAGAGCAATGCTCTCGCTCTATGCTTTCCTTTACCAACAAGGCTTTCTGGCGGCATGAATTACAATCATTTATCATAAAATCAAGCGACTCGGTGAACTCGCGAATCGATGAGACATGCGCACGTAATTTTTTGAATGCAACATCATCTTCTCCGCTAACATGTGACAGCTCCTTAAGGTGTAAACCAATAATTGGTAAATCATGAATTCCCGCTTCAAGCATAGCAGTTTCGCTTCCACACGGAAAACTCGCCACGTACAAGTCGGCAGCTTCATAATAGGTTTCCAAAACTGACCGATCTATCGTTCCCATCGCCTTTATTCGACCATCAACAAGGATGGAAGCTTTTTCCCATCTGCCTTGATTCTTTGGGCCTACAGCAAACAATTTTGCGTTCGGATGTCTTTTTAGAATTCTAACCATAACCTCAAGAAAGTCATAGTTGCCAAAGGGTAAGAATTTCTCATCTCTTCCCACAGTAAGCAACATTACCTCGTCATCGCTTAACCCTAATTCTTTTCGGACAACCATGTTGCGAAACGTATGATTGCTCTTTGGTAATGGAATTGGAAGAATCATCGACCTAAACTTTCCCCGACGCTTAGCACTTAGCAATCCACCTGAAGAATGATAATCAACTATGACATCAGCTATGCTACAACCAAGCCAAAACGCATGGTCTGCATGATTAACAAAAATGATTGGCGGTCCTCCGTCAACGCCGAAAGCTACTGTTGGCAAAGGGTCAAAAGGATGAACAAAAAGAACGATAACGTCAGCCCAATTTCGCGCAATTTTACGCAAAAAAAGAGCCTGCTCAAGCAAATTCTGAGACAACTCAGATAATGAACCATACCATCCGCCAGATTCAATTATTGATGAAGATAAAATGTCTGGAAATGAACCATTATGAGAAGTTGCTATTAAACTATGCACAGAATTGCCAGCAGTATTTTTGACCCATCGAGCAATAAATGGCGAATGCCCACCACTAAAGTAACTTTCAGTTATAACGTGAAGAAAACGCATCTTTCCATAATCTTTCGGTTTAAATTTAAGCCACAAATTAGCGTCGGTGCTTATTTGTTCTTTTTCTATTTTCTGCGCAACCATGAGTAACAAGTTCTCTAAAGTTGAACTCATGTAAATGCCAGGATGCCTAATAAAAGCGAAATGCGCAGCAATTTTCGCCCAAGCCACCACTGATTCTAGATTGCCTTTTCTGTAGGCAATGTCTGCTTTTTCAACTGCCTTTTTGAATAATTTCTCGTTTTCTAAAAGTTGCTGGTTAACATTGTAAGACTTCATAGTAGAATACCTCAAGAGGCAATTTTAGTTTCAAGAGATTTGCGGCAAAAAAAACTTCACAGTTAGTCGATAAACAAGAGCTTGCAGTGGATTGGAAGATAGTTTAGTTATACTCTTTGACTACAAAATTATTTGATAAAAGTCATACATGACGGCGCTGGCTCCAAAATTCTCTTTACGCTTAATCAAGCCGAAATTCAATATTTGACCAAGCTTTTCCGTTGAAATTCCAAAATCAAAATATTTTTTGTCTTTGTAATATTCGTTGATTAAATAATCTTCAATTATGTCTTGAGCGCCCATACTCCATCCTTCCTTTGAGTTAGCAGCGTACTGTACATGGGCGACATTTTTGCTCTCATACATAATAATGCCCGCAAGCATTGCACCGTCTCTGCAGGAAGAAAACAATTTTATGTTATTTGGAAACCGACCTGCCAAAAGTTTTATCTCATCAACCGTATGCACAGGTCTAACTCCATGCCTCGCACTCAAAGTTTCCTCTGCAATTTTCATAAAAGATTCAAAATCAAAGCTTCTCTTAACAGAAATACCATGATTCTTCGCTTTCCTAATGTTATCTTTTCTGCTATTATCAAACTTTCTAAGTCCAGGCATGTAAATGCAGGAGGACACGTTTCTCACCATTAATCGGGCGTTATAGCTGAATAAAGCATACAAGTCTTCTTCGGCTGGAATTGAATGGTAAAAGTAAGGCACCGGTTTGTACACTATCTCCTTTATTTTTTGATCCCGGCAATGTTTAACAATAGTATCAAAAATATCTATCATGAGGGAAGTTTTCATGCCATAATCTGATATGATTCCGCCAAACGTTAAACCTTCATGACTGCACAATGAACTATTTTTAATATTTGCAGGTAACAACGCCACCAATCGACCATTACGGAAAAATAACAAGGAATGGTCTACAAAACGATCAGAATGATACTCCATGTAATCTCGGTAAAATAGAAAAACACCATTTTTAGCGTTAGAAACAAAATCATCCCATTGGTTTTCGTTTTCAGGCTTATAAACCGAAACGCTTACTGTGTTTTCGCTAAAACTTTTACCAAATGATACAACAGTCATATTGCTTTTTCTCCTAAAAAACCAAGCATTCTCAAAAGTGAGTCATTTTTGGGACAAATTGTTTATTTTTTCACCTATGTTGGGATCTAAAACGGTAAGTTCATAGTCTTTTAAAGCTCCACTCAGATAGGCCAGGCATAATGGAAAAGTGGAAAACACTCCGCCTTTTCTGCCCAATGGAGCCTGGATCAGCAATACTCTCACGATTTTAGACCATTTGAACTGTTTGTCAGGAGATTTTTAATTCATAGAAGTCGTAAGTGGTGGCGCTTGCTCCGAAACCTTCTTTGCGGGTTAGCAAGCCTTCATTTAATTCTCTGCCTAGCTTTAGTGTGGAAATTCCAAAATCAAAATATTTTTTGTCTTTGTAATATTCGTTGATGAGATAGTCTTCAATTATGTCTTGAGCGCCGATGCTTCTTCCTGTGGCTGAATTTGCGGCATATTGGCCATGAGCTACATTTGCGCTTTCAAAAATTATTATTCCCGCCAACATAACTTCTTGCTTGTAAGAAGCAAACAGTTTTATGTTATCTGGAAACCTGCTCATAAGAGGCGCTAACTCATCCGCCGAATGAACAGGTCGTACACCATGCTTTTCCATCAAAACATATTTAGCTATTTCCATGAACGATTTCAAATCGTAACTTCTTTTAACGACCAGATTATTTTTTTTAGCTTTTCTTAGGCTTTCTTTTCTGCTTCCATCAAACTGTCGTTTTTCAGGCGTGTATATTGTGGAAGACACGTTTCTGGCAATTAGCTTAGCATCGTTGCGGAATAAAGCGTATAAATCTTCATCAGCCGGCAAAGAATGATAAATGTGGGGTATAGCCTTATAGATAATCTGAGTTATGTCCTCATTCTTGCAGTGTTCAAGTAGTTTATCAAAAATCGCTAACATAAGAGGCTGCGACATATCATAGCCTGAGATTACTCCGCCGAATGTTAAACCAGCATGACTATGCAACGTATGATGATCCAAGTTAGCGGGAAGCAAACCTACTAATTTTTTATTTTTAAAGAAGAGTAAAGAATGGTCTCGGAATCTGTCTGAGTGATATTCCATGTAGTCTCTGTAGAACAAGAAATTCCCATTTTTGGAAAAAGAAACAAAATTGTCCCACAAGCCTTTGTATTCAGGCTTATAGGCTAAAATGCTTATTGCCTTGTTTTCGTTTTGGTTTCTTATCAAAGACTCAAGAATAGTCATATCATTTCCTTACCTTTAATAAACGAGTCTACATTTTTGCCAGGTAACGGTTTTGCCGGGTTACCAACGTAAACCATTCCTTTAGTTGCATCTTTAACAACAACTGCCCCTGCACCAATAATGCAATCTTTAGCAATTTTCTTGGCGTCTGTAATGCAACTGTTTACTCCGAAAAAACAGTTCTCTCCGACGTCGCAGAAACCGGAAATGACAACGTGGGAAGCTATAAAGCAGTTATCCCCAATGACTGAGCGATGACCAATGAAACTGCCGCTCCAAATAGTAACGTTATTTCCTATTTTGACGCTACGTTGAACAGTAACATTCTCGAAGATAAAGCAGTTTTCACCGATTTCCACGTTTTTTCCTATAAAGGCTTTAGGGCTTAGGTACGAACAAAGCGTGTAACCTTTATTTTTAGCTATGTTAAAGAGTCTTGTTCTAAGCCTATTTAGCTGTGTGAAGGAAATAGCTACAAACGCTTTATGGTCTTTGGGGTCAAAGAATTGTTCGATTTCTTCGAAGGGAATGACTGGTAAACCAAAGAGCGCTTGCTTTTTAATGAAGCTCTTTTCGGCACTGAACGCTACTATTTCATAGTTTGAGTCGCTTGTAAAGTATTCATAGGCTATCTCGGCTGTTTCGCCGTCACCTACGATGACTAATTTTTCTTTATTTCCAGGCGCCGTTCTTTATCAGCCTCTTGAAGGTTTCGTAGTCCCTTATGTAATCTGTTTCATCATACAGCTGGGAAACAAGCGAGAGAGCAACCGAGTTAGACGAGAAATTCTCTAATTCTCGCCACACGCCGGGTGGAATATACAGGCCGTAGTGTGGTCTGTTGAGGAAAACTTTTCTTCTTTCGGATCCATCATCCAAGACAACATCGAAGCTTCCGCTTAATGCGATAACAATCTGCTCTAGCGATTTATGTGCATGCCCACCTCGGGTTGCTCCACTTGGCACATCATACAAGTAATAGACTCTTTTTATTTCGAAAGGAATCTGGCGGTTTTCTTCGATGAAAGATAGGTTTCCACGCAAGTCTGTTATTTTTGGAAAGTTAACTATTTTGCATTTGTCAAGAATACTACATTTTTCTTGAAGCAAAATAATCTTCTCCCAATTTTTTAAAGAAAAATCCTGACTTAGGCAAAAACATAGTTATTTAGTGTCGCCGACTATTACTGTCGAAAGCATTTTCTGTTCGATTAGTAAAGGCTGCGGTTCCTCGCTTACATGGAATGTTTGGAAACTTGTCCTGTTAGGTAATGGTTTAGCTGGGTTACCCACATAAACAAGTCCTTCAAAAGTGTCTTTAAGAACAACTGATCCGGCACCTATAATGCAGTCCTTGGCGATTTTTAAGCCATCTGCTATGCAAGCGTTCACTCCAATAAAGCAGTTTTCACCGACCTCGCAGAAGCCTGAGACGGTGACCTGAGAGGAAATGAAGCAGTTGTCTTTTATCACCGCTCTGTGGCCGATGTGGTTGCCAGACCAGAGTGTAACATTGTTTCCTATTTTAGCGCGGTACTGTATTACGTTATTTTCAAGAATAAAGCAGTTTTCACCGATTTCCACGTTTTTCCAGACAAAAGCTTTTGAGCTTATGTACGAAGCTAGAGAGTAGCCTTTGCTTTTTGCTTGTTTGCATAGTCTTGTTCTTACTCGATTTAGTTGAGTGAAGGACACAGCTATGAACATCTTGTATATTTTGGGATTGTAGAGGTTCTCTACATCTTCGAAAGGAATTATAGGTAGCCCAAAAAGAGAATTTTTCTTGATGTAAGCTTTTTCGGCTGAGAAAGCTACCACTTCATAGTTTGAGTCATGCGTAAAGTATTCATAGGCTATCTCGGCTGTTTCGCCGTCACCTACGATGACCAGCTTTTCTTTATTGATATTTGATGACATTTAACTACCCTGATTTTAACTTATAAAATTCAACATGATTGAGAACCCTAGACAACCCCAAAGATTTTGTTTGTAAGTAAACTTTCCTCAGTGCCCCAAGCGCCCTGCAAAGGCTCATTGGCGACGTATTTACGGATGATTACCCAATCTATCACTGTAACGGAGTATAATGGGGAGCCAGCGTTGTCAGCGCCGAACAGTGCGCCCAAATTAACTGAAGGAACGTTAGTGCTTATGCTTGCTTGGTAGGTGTTATCGCAGGTTAGTATGACGTTTGTGGTTCCGTTGCGTTGGATTTCATAAGTGTAAAAAGTTCCTACATTGGGTTCCAGGTTTGATATGTCAACTCTTGTAGTGTTAGCATATGCTCTTGTTCTCAAAGACCAAGCGTAATAGGTTGATTCTTGACTTGCAGTAATGTAATTCGGGTATTCATCTATTCTTCCACCTTGATTACCTGAGGAATTAAAAATGGTCGCGAAGCCATGATGGGTCCAGCGGTCTGCGCCTTGTTCTATTACTAGCGAGCTGAATCTAATGGAGTAGTTTGTGCCCACTAAGGTATTGCCAAGAATGTAAATCCAACCGCGTTCTTCTGGAACAGATTCCAAAACACATTCGTCTCCGGCAACTGTTACTTTTCCTGACCCGAAGGGTCTCCATTTTGTGGCGTTAAGACTTGAGCCTGAAAAGTCATCTGCAAACGGGAAGGTTTTATCTATGTTGCTTGCGCTGGAAACTGTACTGTTACCATAGTAAATGTAGATTGTTTGGTTGTAGTCCAGATTAGCGTTTACTTTTACCCAGAAAAAGGCGTAGTTGCCGTCGGTTTTGGTTTCAAGCCAATAATCAAAAGGTGTTACGCCATTGTCATCGGTGAATCTTACATCGTTAAAGTTGGTTTGGCATTTTGAATCAAGATAAACATCTGAGCCTAAATCCGCTCCTTTTTGGTAGTGAGCGATTATTTTGATTTGGTAATCTGCGCCTGCGCCCGGTGATCCTGCAATAGTGTGGCTTTTGCGGTAGTTCCAACCTGAAAGCCAATTTTGGGTTTGGGTTCCTACACTGGCGGAAGGTGCTGGCTGAATAAATGCAACAAAGAAGGCTATTGAAGTTATGATTACTGCCAAGAGAATGGCTAAAAATTTTTTTCTAAATCTCATAAACGCGTCTCTCTCTTTTTGCCATGAGGAGAAGATGAAGACTAGAAGTTTAACACGCATAAAATAAGCCCAAATCAAGCGATTATCCATCAAAAAAGTGAGCGCTCAACAATACTAGTTCTAGCTGCAAAGTATATTTACTTTGCGCCTACTAGAGGTTTCTTTAATTCAGGGTTAAGCATCACTCTGGACTCGAAAAATTCGATAGCCTCCTTATTCACAGTTTCAATAATTATGAAAAAACGGAGTTAGGTCTAAAAAAAGAGAAGATTATTGAAAATTTCAATTTAATTTAAAATTTAGCTAAATGCAATATTGTTTAAAGTTAACTAAACGAAACGACTATGGTTGCTGTCATCGACGTATAGCTTTCGGCTGCAGTACCGGTTGGCACATCAAGCGTTAATGTGCCAGCTGCTTGTTGACCCGCTGGTATTGGTTGGTTAAGCGAAAGCGTAAGCGTCCAACCAGTGGGTAGACTCGACGTCGTTATGCTAGGCGTTAAGGCTGTATTGGCGTTGTTAACAATGGTTATTGTCTTATTATTGGCTCCCCACAGAACTGTACCCCAATCGAGAGTGATTGATGCACCGTCTGTATAATTTCCTGAATCGATAAGTATTGATGCTGAACCTTGCGGTGCAACTGTCGAGTTCATGGTTACAGAAAAACTATACAATACAGATGCAGAAATTAGCGTCCCGATCGACAGCGCACAGATTGATATTAAAATTAAGAAGAGTTTCTTTCTCAAATCTTCTCACCTCCTTTTTCAATTGATTTTGAGTTGTGATTGCTACCTTGAAAGCGGTAACCATGATTCACTACTTTTTGCCCTGCACTGAAAGGTCTCTTATTTTGGAATGTGAAAAGATCTAAAGAAAAAGCGGTTGAAACTGCAATTGAGCCCAAACTTAAAGGAAACCATTGGGTTGAAATGAAACTTAATTGTGAGAGGTCAACTGCAGGCGCATCGGTACTTGAATCGTTACTTGCCGATGAGGAGCCACTGTCATTGTAAAATGTTTCAGTAGGCATGTTAAGATTAACAGCGCTTTCAACCTGGTTGGGTGAAGCACCAAAACTTGAGTAAATTTTAATTCCGTTTTGCCAGCCGCTATCTAACAGAACACTGTAGTACATGGTTCCTTGGAAGAAATTGCTTCCGCAGGTTGAGCCAAAGTAAGCATTATGAATATTGAAAATTTTGTAAACATTCCAAGTTAAACCGCTGTCATTGCTTATGTAGATTCCAGCGTTTCTGTTGGTTGATTCGCCGCCAATGAAACTGGCATATATGTTTCCGTTAAGATTATTTGCACTAAACCAAAAACCGTAAGATTGAGCCCCAGTATCGAGAACGCCATTATAGCTTACGTCATCGGTAGTTCGATATATTATTCCGTTATCTAAATCTGTAGCTAGAAGCCTTGCGCCTGGAATAGCTTCGATTGCTATTATTTGCGGTATTCCAGCGAGTATTTGGGTCCAATTATTGCCGTCGTCTGTTGAACGAATTACATATGTGATATTCCACGGGGATACTCTGAGGTCGCCGATGGATGCGTAGATGTAGTTGTTGCTTTTGTCAACCGTGACATCGTGGACATGTCTGGCGGCTGAATCATAATATACAGTTTGCCAATGGTCGCCGCCGTCTGTGCTTTTGCAAATGCTGGCATTACCAGTGCTACCAGTCGTATAAATGCCCGCAAATAAGTTTCCGTTAGAATCTTCATCCATTGATAGAATGCTGCAATCGAGAGGTAAAGATAGAACCTTTGACCAGTTTCCTCCTCCGTCTATGCTTTTCCATAGCCCCAATTCATTTGCCGTTGCGTTCGAGTCTGGGGATGTAAATATGTAATTCAACTCGTTTACATACATGCAATCTATCCCCGCAGCATTTGAACTGTTAAAAGTTATTAGCGGTTGCCAAGTTACACCTTGGTCAAAGCTTCTATAAAGCGTCGCAAACGAGCCTGCATATAATGTGCCGTCGTTTGCAATCCAACTTGCCTGTATAATCTTTGTGATGTTTGCTTCTTCATACACTGGTTCAAGTACTGTCGCAGTCATGGTCAAGTTAAAAGTGCAGTAAACTGTTTGGTTTGGGTTGGGAGTAGGAGTCGGCGAAGGAGAAGGCGTTGGAGTAGGGAAAGGCGTGGGAGTAGGGGTTGCAGCAGGATTAGCTTGTATATTATCAATGTCAACCGTCAAAGATTGATATTCAGGTTTAAGGTAGATTGTTATTTGTCTAATTTTCGTTAAATCTATTGGCTGTGATGCCACCTGATTTATCATTGTACGCAGGTCTATCGTTTCAGTTACCCACTGCCCGGCGGTAAACTGCGTTGGCACAGCTATCGATGCTGTTTCCCACATTGAACTTCCTGTAGCTGTGATAACATCAAACTCAGCGTAAACAGGAGCTGAAGCTCTGACTTGGAAGGTTAGAATCGGGTTTGAACTGAAATCCCAAAAATTCCATCCAAAACAAGTCTTAGACAGGTACTCATCGTGGACATTTGTAAGTGTATCTTCAACGTAACCTGTACCCTGCGCTGGTGAAGATGTGCCTATACTTAGTGCACCATATGTCGAACCCCATGAACCATAAGTGTTTGTGAGTGAGTCACAATCATCGAATTGTTCAGTAACTTGCGCTCTAACGCCAGTTTGAAGATTAAAAACAAGCA
Source organism: Bathyarchaeia archaeon (assembly GCA_050012335.1). Classification (GTDB taxonomy): domain Archaea; phylum Thermoproteota; class Bathyarchaeia; order Bathyarchaeales; family Bathycorpusculaceae; genus Bathycorpusculum. The sequence continues at coordinate 27,172 of JBEKHJ010000007.1, read as the reverse complement.
GGTACGATAGAAGAAGGATAGCAATGCTTAGAATTGAGAAGACTTTTTTGTTTCGGAGCGTAGAAATTAACGAATAAACAAGTTTACAACCCATAAGAATCTACTCTCGCGACCAAGCGCTTCTCTTACCAAAAAATCAAGCGTTTGTTCTTAAAAAGTAGTTCTTTGAGCTAGTATATTTATGTTGTTGTTCTAGAACAACAGAAGGCTTTGTCCACCGAATTGAACTAACCTGCCAGAATTTTATGCTTTCGTCAGCGCGTTTTCGTATTTGCCAACCTCAAAGGCGAAGCAATCATTACCTAACTTGGAGGGCATAAGATAAAAAGAAACAGAAAGATTAACTCTTACGAATTTTTCTTTCAATTTTTCTGGCGAAATTTTTGTTTTTTTCCAGTGGTTTAGCCTGTTTTGCCATAAGTACCTAAAATTGCTTAAACCCCATGTTAAACCCTGAATGTTACCACGAATTACTTCTATATTTTTTCTTTTTAAAAAGAACATGGAGTTAGTTGATAAATAAAAAATGTTAACCAATAAAGCTCTAACGAGATCAGCCAGCTTGGAATAAACATCGAATAATAGACAAATGTTGGATTTTAAAAGATGATACGTTGTGAATTGAATATTCCATACGTTTGTAGCTCCGCCTACGTGGCGGATTCTTGACCCAGAAACAGTCACTACTCTTTTTTGTGCAAGCCATGTCTTAAGAGAAAGCAAGGTGTCATCGTAAAAAAAGGGCATTTTGGGATCAAATAAACCCATTTCCCTAACAATCTCTCGTCTAATAATCATAGACGCCCCGCAAACAAAAGATATTTCAAAAACAGGATGAAATTTAAGGCTGCTTGGTTTATCTTTGCACAGCTGGTACTTGTGTATAAGATAATTGCTGAAAAGCCAACCTGCTGTCTGAATTTTCTCTCCATCAATCGTTAAAATCATGCTTTGTGCTAAACCAATCGTTGGGTCATTCTGCATGGCATTAACCAAGTAAACGAGCCAATCTGGTTCAACCACAGTGTCATTGTTTAAGAACACAATGTAATCTCCTTTGGAATAGCTGAACCCTACGTTGTTGCCGCCGCTGAAACCCAAATTCACCTTATTCTTGACAAATCTAAGCCGAGAATCAGCTCCAAAAGCTTCCTGAGCCATTTCCAAGCTAGAATCTGCTGACGCATTGTCAACCAAAATAACCTCAAAATTGGAATACCGAGTTTCCAGAACAGACGAGAGACAATTTGATAGGCAACTTTCTCCATTATAATTGAGTATTATAATAGAAACTAATGGATAATTGGTCTCAGCCTGCAAAATGTAAACTCACATCCCACGAAAACAGTCTTTTCTGAATAGCCGCGGCGTTTGCGGTATAGATCATTTTGACCGAAACTTCGCTAAATCAGCAAGCGGGGAATAGGAGACGCTCAACATCTTGTAGAGGATCCATTTGGCGCCAATTATATTTCCAAAAAAAATTCCCTCGATCTTACGCAAATAATATTTTGTGTTCAACCGAAGATACTTAATGCTGTGTACAATGCGCACTACGTCAGATTCCAACTTGCTAACCACTGAAAGCTGCGGCTCATCAAAGTACAAACGGTAAAAAAGCAGTTCAGCCTCAACCGCCCACAAAAGGTCTGTGCGAGGATTCAAGAAGTCCCTGCTTGATGTACGACCATGAACAATATGAAACACGCGTACGCTGGGACTATAGAGCATTAGAAGCCCACGCTTCCACAAATGCCAACCCAACACCATTTCCCAAGCGCAGCCAAGAATCCAGTCACTTGGAAAATCCAAACTTCGTAAAATTTTGCCCGAAACAGCCATTGATGGCCCTCGAAGCAACGCTTTTGCGGGTCCACGCTTTCGCCAGTAAGCGTTATTGCCTCGTTCATATACTAATCCTGAGTTAGCGATGCAATTCTTATAATCTTCTAGCCCTTTCAGGGGACGGCCAAACCAAGCAAACTCATAATGGGACAGAACAGATGGAATTTCGCTCTCTTCAATGAGTTGCATCTCGCCCTTTTTTAAGTAGACAGGAATTGAGTCGCCAGTTACCGCAGTCACGTTGGTATTTTGGAAGATTTTTACGGTTTCCTCAAGCCAATTATCAGCTGGAATGGCGTCGTCATCAAGAAAAGCTACTATGTCACCGGTGGAGTTTTTGGCGCCTAAAAAGTAGGCATCAACAATATGACCCCTAGTTTGAACTACCACGGTTATTTTCAGCGAAGATGATGCTTGCCTCAGAATTTCCTCCGTTCCATCGCCCGACGGTTTAACCACAAATACAACATCAAAGTTCCTATAGGTTTGACGCTTGAGCGCTGAAAGCAAGTATGGAAGTATTTCAGCCCTTTTGTACGTAGGAATAACAACGGTTATCCCGCAATTTTCTTGTATGCGATTGCTATTGAAGGAATCCATCAGGCGTCAACTTTATTTTTTATGTTTTTGAGCCAAAAATTCTTGATTTTAAGAGTGCTTTTTTTATCCGCCGGGTCCACAGTAAACTTCGCTGCCGCCGTTTGAATAAATAAGATCGGTTTGATTAAGAACTGCGTATAGAGTGCCGTTCCAAGTTAGTTTTTCGTATTCAACGCTAATGTAACTTAAATAAGCAAACTCGCCAGGATGCATGACAGTTTCATTCGTAATCCCTCCAACATAGCCTCGGTAGATAAGCCCGTAAGCAGTTAACGCTGTATAGAGTGCATTATCTGCAACAGTATTATTTTGATAGGGAACACTCTTCGAAACCCATTCGGCGCCATACACACTGTAACTATCAATGTATCCGTAGTCTCCGTATAAACGCAAGGGGTTCATTCTGTATTCGCTTAGTGGAATAGACCAACTGTCAGTTTGAGCTACTTCATAAGCGAAGTTTGTCTGAAAAAGAAAATACGGAACCAAAACAGCAACAATTAACAAGGAAACTAGTAATTTTTTCTCATGTTTAAAAATAAACTGAGCAAATGCCCACATGCCAATTATGCAGAAAGGCGCTAACAACATCAGCAGTACATGGTAGAATCGTGTCATGTTTAAAGTATTAGCTAGCCCTGGAACAACGGTTAAGGCTACTAATAAGGCTACGGCAACCACACTGAATACTGTGTAGTCTCTTTCGAAACGGAAATGAGTTTTTTTCAAAATTAAAGCAACTATACCAAGGACGATAAATAATTCGGTTATGTATGCAAATGCTCTGCTGATAGTGTTTAAAATTGAAGGAGACTGCGCTAGGCCTAACCCAATCAAAACTTCTTGTCCTCTGGATGCTGGGTTAAGAAGTTCTCCCACCTGACTAGTAACATAACCTGCAAATGTCATGAAACTGTCGAAGACAATGGCGCCAGAAGTGTAAATATACCAGCCGAACATTGTCACAAAGAAAAACACTATCATGCTTAATCGAAGATTAAAGCTTGGCCGTTTAAGATAAAAAACAGATGTTGCCCATGCAGCGAAAACTAGAAAGAGGAAGATTTCTGCCAGTGCGTAATGGGAAAATATTAAGCTAAAGCTGAAGATGGCAAAACTTATGAATTTAGCTTCTAGCTTAATTTTCTTGTTTAACAGTACAAGCAGTAATAAGACAAAAAATAATTCACCAATCATTTGCCGGTTTAACGCGGTCATTTCAGTGAAAAATGTTGACTGCGCCATGAATAGGAAAGCAGCGAGGAAAGCAAATTTTTTACCTATGTAAGGCTGCCATAAAAGGTACAGACCAAGAGGTACAAATGCAAAAATGAAAGGATAAATTATCTTGTATACCCATGTAGGGTCCATTCCAAGCATGTTTGAGTAAACTGTTGGAAGAACAGTGACGCTGAGCATGGCGTTGAATCTGCCGAATCCCTGGTCAGAGGGAAATGCGAATATTGGATTCCACTGGGAATTAAGTTGGGTGGTTCTGAAAACGTAAAATTCTGCGGGAGAATCGCCTCCATATGGAAGTATATAATTTGATATTAAGGAAACTTGAAACAGCAGCGCTAAAGCGATCATGAGTATAGCGAATGGGTAAACACTTGTGGATTTTTCATAAAACGCCACGACAGTAAACAGCAAGGCAATTGATAGAATCATGATTAGTAAAAAGAAATTGTTTCCCGTTGTGTTAACAAAGTATGTGCCAACAATGCTTAAAACAGGAATCAAAGCCAAAAGCAAAGTTGATGCGGGAAAACTTGGTTTTTGAGAAACCGCATTTTGTTTTGCGTTTCCCTGTCTTAGGTGAGCCACTGCTGCGCCTATAATTATTAGGGTGTTTACGAATAAGGATAAGGGCAAAGTGGAAAGCGGAAAGCTAAATCCAACTATGGAGCCAAACTCGTTTATAACCAGTCCCGAAAGCATCAGGAAAGCAACGCTAAAGCCGACTGAGAAAAGAATGAATTCAAGGGTGCCAAGCTCAAGTTTTAAAAGTTTAATGAAGATTAAGCCTGGGATAAAAGTTAGATAAAAAATGCCTACAACTTCTCTAGCAAGTGGATAATTAAGAAAAAGCGAAATGTACATTAGAACTTGCAGAAACACGACTATGCCCAGAAAATGCTGCGAAAGAGATTTTGGATTATAATTCATTTTAGTTTCGCCGAAAAATTAAGCTACTTTTTTTATTACTGATTGGTAAATTTCAGCCATTTTAGGTGCAACTTCTCGGATATCGTAATTTTTTACCGCTTGTGCCCCGTTTAACGCAAGTTTTCTTCTGAATTCTTTATCCTTAATCAGACTAATGAGGGCAGAAGCTAGCTGATCAACATCATGTTGCTCAACAAGAAGACCATTATTTTCGTGACTAATTGTTTCTTTCAGTATTCCAAAGTTGGGAGCAACAACAGCAAGCCCAGCAGACCAAGCTTCAAGAGAAGCAATATACCCAAAGTTTGTGGCTACGAAAATGTCGCTGTTCCACAGGAACGTCCTAACATCTGTCTGTTTGCCCATCATTAAAACTGCGTCTTCAAGGTTCAACTCTTTAATTAAACTCTTCAGAGACTCGTAAAGTGAACCGTAACCAACAACATGGAGTTTAGCGTTTGGAAACTGAGTATTAACTTGCTTGAAAGCTTTGATGACTATTTCTGGAGTTTGCACTGGTTCAAGTCTGCCAACGTATATCACTGTATCCTCATGCGGTAAGACAGAAGAGAAGGGATTTTTGAAGTGCACAGTATCAACAAAATTTGTGATAAGATGACTTTTTTCGCCAAGCCCCATCCTTCCTAAGACGCTTAAAACCTCTTTTGAATATGTAGTAATTGCAGTGGCATCATTCTCAAGTATGCTTTTTACCGCAGGGGATTCTAAAGGCATTCCTCCATGCAAAGGGTCACCAACAAATCCGCCATGCAAAGTAACAACCAAAGGCTTATGGAAGTGCCGGCTCAGGTAAACGCCAAGATTAATGTATTCTAAATCCTCCCAAATGCCATGGATGTGGAAAACATCTGCTGAATGAGCAACTTTGCATTTTGCTGCTTCATGGCATAAACTTGCCAACTTCATTTTTTCAACAAGTCTGGGCTTTGAACCAGAGGCATACATGAAAACGCCATTAACTAAGTCAACTGGGCTGGGCCCTAGCCGATAAACTTTTAGAAAGCCTGCATCTTCGAATTTCTTAATGTTTTTGGTAATCAAAAGAACCTTTGTGCGTCCCGTTATTAAAGAAAAATCTAATTCTTCCTTTTTAGCTAAGTAATTAGTCAACCATAGAATATAACGTTCCAATCCGCCTATTTCTAGGGGCCAGAATCTTTCCCAGACATGGCAAACATGCAAGTAAAAAACCTCAAAAGTTTTCTTGAATTAATTACAATATTTAGAGAAAAGTTCCATGAACCTTAATGAAAAGTTAGAAATAGAAAAGCGATCAGAGATTTTTTTGATTTCGTTTGCTTTCTCAGTTGACCAGTTATTGATTTCACTAGTTATTTTGCTGGCGGCTTCTTGCAAGGTTTCATAGCGGTACTGTTCTGGAACGAATTCGCTCATTCCACCTGAATTGTGAACAATGGGCAAGCAGCCTAATGCCATGGCTTCAACTATGGAAATTCCAAAATGTTCTCCGATCATAGTGTGCAAGTAAATTTTGGCTTTTTTCAGCAATTCAATTTTCTTTTCGGCTGTTGCATTGGGGTAAAATTTTATGCGATCAGTTAAATCTAATTTTTTAACTGTGCCTTGCAGGTTGGTTAGCGTTTCTTTGCTGTATAAGCGCCCGATTATTGCGAATTGTATGTTTGAATCGGTTTGAGAGGCGATGTGTGGGATTCTTTCTAAGAGTTTGTTAGGTTCAAAACGTGATGTGGTAATCACTAGATTCTCCTGAGAATTTTTAATTGTGTCTTTCCCGATTGCTGAGATGCTTGATGAGAAGGGTGGATATAGCACTTCCACAGTTTTTTGTGAGTACTTTCTTATTTCGTCTGCAGTGTAGTAACTGTTTGCAAGAACCAGTTTTTTATCATAACTTACCAGGTTTTTCTCGAATAGTACGTGAGGTAGTGTGCCGACTTGCAAAAGATGTGGGCTACCCATGTAAGGGAACTTTTTGCTGAAAGAGTACTGGTTTAGGAATGGAAAGTGAATGTAACTTATGCTTGTCCAAGGAAATACGCAATTGGAGAATGTGTCGATAAACACGTTGCATTTTGATTTGGCGATGTAGGAGTGGAAGATGGTTTGATAGAAATCCGCCAGTCCTCTTGAGGTAAAATGGGTAGGTTGTTTGATGGTTCGGATTGTTGGATGTAGGTTTTCTCCGAAGAAGTTTTTTATTGCTTGAGGGTTCACTTCATTATTGGTAAAAAGAACTACATTGCGATTGTTTTGGGCTAAGGTGTTGGCGATTGCTATCGCCACAAATTCTCCCCCACCATAAACGTTTAAGGTTGGGCAGAAAACGCCAATCTTCATTGCTGTCCATTCCACTCTTAACTTAAATTCTCGACGGTTTTCAGCGACCTTTCTTTTAGATTTTAATTTCAAGAAAGCCTTTACATCCGTCTATTTACAACAGATTTATAAGTAAAGGGATACACAAGGCTCATTTTGCCATGTCATTGCTATCACACTTTTTGCAAAATTAAACATCCCAAAGAGCCCTCACTTGTTTTGTTAGATAGCTCATCCAAAACAGATTTGCTTATTGGAACAAACCTACAGCTGTCTTTTAATAAACAAATAAAAAACGCTGAGTCTACGACAAAAAATCCATTCAACAACTTTGATAGTCTATTATGATCATAATGACGTTCAGCAAACTCTTTTCTTTCTCCGAAACGCAAAATCCGAAAAGGTCCTCCACCTTCGTATGGAAAAGTCACCAGAAAGATTCCCTTTGGTTTTAAAAGCCTTCTAATTTCTTGCATAGCTAAGAAGTCGCCATTATCCAAAAGCAAATCTTGCGAGTAAGCGTTCAAACCTACATGCTCAATAACGCTAACGGATAAAATAATATCAAAAATTTCCGATGGCAAACCTGTGCTTATTACATTTGCCTGCACGAATGCTTGTCTGCTATTTCGCATCGCATGGTCATTGATATCTAAGCCTACAACTCGAAAGCCTCGCGCAAGTAACTCATGGTCTAAGAGAGACCCAGAACAACCAACATCAAGTACCAGTCTGCCTTTTGCTGAACCGATTTTATCTAATACCCAAGGATACTCAATGAAACGTTGGTTATATTTTCCAAGCAGATTATCGATCTTGAATAGAATAACACGTATATGAAAGATAAATCTGCCTACACCGATATTCTTGATGAGTCTACCTAAAAATGAATGAGAATCCAAGCCTTTAGCTTTTAAGAGCTCGAAAAACATTGTTATTCTCCCAAATTTTAAAGTCTAGATAAAACACATTAAAAGTGGCTTTTTGCGCGAATTTATTTACAAATATGTCAATGTCTTCATAGAAGTAGTCGCGATTAACTGCAACAACTTTATCCGCACACACGATACGACTGCAGCTACCAAAAGAACGCTTGAGTCACATGCTGCTTAGCGTTTTCTTGTATTAAGTGAGTTATAGATAACAATATTTATCATTTTTTTGGGTTTGGATGTCAGTGATGTATATTGCTACAAATTCTCAGCCACATACGGGCAGAAAACGCCAACTTTTAGCTCCATGGTTTGTTCGCCTTGCTTTTCGTTTGCTTGCTTAGCATTTGGGTATGCGTTTGCTGTTTGCAACGTTGACTTCGCTAAGTTTGTCAAGTTGACTTTGCAAACCGCATGTTTAAAGTTGACAATTAACATTAACCGATTTTTCACAAACCTTTAAAATAGATTCATACAATAATAGGATTTCAGAAATTCAGGAAGAGAGAGAGAAATGAAAACGAACAACTTAGGAAAAACACTGCATTTCATAAACCTCAGGAAACTCGCAAAACCAGCAGGTCTATGCATCAGCGCACTCTTAATCATAAGCATGTTGTCAGTTTTGGCTACAACCGGAGTTCAAGCTGCAACAGCAACGCCAGCACTGCATACTTCAGGAAACCAAATACTGGACGCAAACAATAATGTAGTCTACTTGAGAGGAATCGGCAAAGCAGGAGAATTAGTATCAGCAACGGGAATGTGGAGTGAAGCAGGAGACCAAAACGTCTACGCATGGTACCAGAAGTGGCAATCTTTAAGTTACGATATACCAAGAATGGATGCTGCATTTCAATGTTGGCAACAATACTGGCATGTAAACATGATTAGACTCCAGATTCCCATGGATTGGTGGTGGATGGATAATGTTACACCTTCCAACTATCAATCCGGTGTGTCTTCAACTCCGGTGAGTTTCCGCACGTACATTGAAACCCTGATTCAGGAAGCGGCAAAATACGGTATTTACGTTGATTTCTGTCCTTACAGTGCAGTAAACGGTTATTCATATAGCGGTTCTTTCGAGGGCGAACCTGGCTCTGTCTCTACCCTTTCAAATGACTGGGTACCAGGAACAGCAAGCTATAACTGGATACAAACTACGCTATCGCAAAATGGATGGACAACTCAGATGCAACTATGGCAAGCATGGTGGACAAGCGTCGTCAACAGATTGGGCCAGTACCCCAACGTAATCTTCGAAATGTGGAATGAACCTGGAAACAATGAAGCGTCTTTCTTTGGCTACTGTACTGGCATATACAACACAATTAGAAACCTAGGCAGTCAAAACCTAATCTTCATGCAATGGGCTGTGGGTTTTGTACCGACTTACAATGATCTAAGTTGGGCATCAACACTGGTTCATGATATTGGAAATCCGACAAACTTAGTTTTCACTACGCATACCTATAGGTACGGACCTTACTATAACTCGCCATGGGGAACAAATTATAACACCGTTTTATCGCAAATGCAAGCTGCTGTAAACAGTATGGGCGTAAATTATCCTTTGGTAATCAATGAAGCTGGCTCATGCTTAACTGTTATTCCTTCAAGCGATTTGCAGAACGAGTATAACTGGTGGGACGGCTTAAATCATGCAGCTTTAACTTTGGGAATCGGAATGTCTGCTTACTTCTGGATGAGTGCTGCTGATTTAGGTCCAGCATATTTCGGAGAGGAATTAGTTACTGGAACATGGGCAGCAGGCGCAACATCAGCAACACCAAACACTATAGGTCAAACATTCATCAATTACGCTTCGCAAGTTCCAAAACCAACTCCAAGCCCTTCACCTACGCCAACTCCAACTCCATCACCGACGCCAACTCCAACATCGTCACCGACGCCAACACCTACTCCAACGCCAGCCCCTACACCTACTCCAACACCGACACCCACACCTACGCCAACTCCAACTCCATCACCGACGCCAACACCTACTCCAAAGCCAACATCAGCACCCACGCCGACCCCAAAACCAGCACCTACGCCGACACCAACACCGGCACCTACTCCTTCACCGACCCCAAAACCCACTCCAACACCAACCCCTAACTCAACAATTACGCCAACACCGACCCAATATCCAGGCAACCGCCACCACTCCAGCCATTCATGGTACATGTTCAGTTGGGAGCGCTTCAACACGTTGTTCTTTTACTTCCGCTAAAGAGTAAAATTTCCTTTCCTTTTTTTGTATAAAACAAGACCCATTTATTTTAAAAATTCAGGGAAATTTTCAATTCTCAATTGATTTTTTTTATATAACTGAATTTCCGATTCTTTGCCTCAGCCATGAAGCTGGCTATTTACTACTGGCTAATGTTGGAATTGACTCCAGAAGTATTTCGTTCTTGTATGCTTTGAATATTGCCTCTAAATCTCTAAGCCCATCTTGCCCGCTTGGTGAAGGCGCCTCATCCTTAATCAAGCAATCAACGAAATATTGCAGTTCATCAAGGTGAGGTTGATAAAACTCCGATATGCCCCTAGCTAACATTTGAAAAGCAGTCGATATTTGGCTTGATGGCATATGCGAAACAGAAATATTCCTAACGCTTCCCAACATATCAATTCTAAGAACGTACTCCTGTGAGAACCAACCGACATTAATCACCGCCACCGAGCCACAAGCAAATTTCGCCAGACACATTGCGGAATCCTCAAAATCCATGCTAAACCTGTGCCCGAAGTATCCCTTAATATCAACTATTTCGCCGAAATACCAGCGGAGAAGATTAATTATGTGGCAGCCTAAATCGATGAGAACGCCACCGCCCGTGTACTCGGTGTTAAACCACCATTCTGGAACTGGAATAGGCAAGTAACCTTCTGCCCGATGAAAAAACGGACCCGAACTAACGTAAGTTGCATGGGCATTTTCCACATCGCCGATTAAACCATTATCCAAGTCTGCCTTAATCCGTCCAAAAGCCTTGTTAAAACGTAAAGGATAACCCATCATCAACTTGACAGAGTTACGTTGAGTCACCGAAATTATTTCGTTGGCTTCTTCAATTTTTACTGAGATTGGTTTTTCAAGAAAAATGTCCTTTTTAGCTTCAGCCGCTTGCTGAGTACATTTTAGATGGAGATGGGTTGGCAGTGAAACCAGCACAGCGTCAACCTCAGGGTCCTTCAATAAATCAGCATAATCATTAAAGGTCTTTTTAACTCCTAAATCTTTGGCGCGTTTCAAGGCTTTTGTAGATAAATCTGCGACTGCAACAACTTTGGCATTAGCAAGCTTCAAACTATGTCTAAGGTGAATCTGACCGATATAACCTAAGCCTATAATTCCTAACTTTACATTCCTCATTTCGTTAATCACCAGTAAATGCTTATTCTAATCCTAGTCTCCTGCCAAGCCCCACACTGAGCACAAGCTTATACGCTCGTCCCATCATTTTCCTTCTAAAAGTCTTCTTGGGATACAAAGCCCTAAAGTAATCCAAAGACGAGCCTTTTGGAATAAAAACCCTTTGTCCAACCCCTTCTTTCTCGGCCACTTGAAAATAGCGTATCTTACTCGGGTTCAACCATGCTATCCGCGCAGCCGCTGCATCAATAGCTACTGGGTCCTGACTTGCCATTACCAGCCCAAGTTTCCGCGGTTGAATGCCAGAAACTATGTTGCCGTCTATGAGGCACAGATTAAACTTCATCGCTTTGTTTAGAGCTACAATAATGTTTCCAAGATCAGAGTGATACTTGTACTTTTTAGGGTAAGGATTGCAACCATAAATGTTCTTCAATGCGCAAGTAAGCTTGATGGGATCAACCGTGTATTTTATTTTTGAAATATTAATCCGTAAATCCGAGTTAGAAATTATTTGGGGAACCATCAGGTTATAGGTTTGCCCATTACAAGCAACTGAGACATTATCGCTTTCTTCTTCGGAAAGATTGACGAGCCTAACATTCTTTTCGCGAGCCAGCCTTTCAAAACCCAACATCCTAAACGCGTATTTGCATCGCATCGCAGATGCATCTGATTCAACAATCGAAATCTCCACGTCAGCAGCGATTCGCTCACGAATTAAATCAATCAGTTCAGCAACAAATCGGGGATCAGTCGTTTGACCAGTTGAGCAATCCCAATAATAGCATAAATTAGGCTTAATCACAACCTTTCTAACGGTTTTATCAAAGGAATAATCGATTAAACGCAAGGATTCAGAAATCGCTTGCTTCATTGGATATTCGAGGTCTTTTTGTATCTTAACGAAGCTTACCAAACTCATCTTTTTGTGGTGCTCCTTTTTTTAAAAAAAGCTTCAAATTTACGGTTTTATCTATGGATGAAGTGTACTGCAAAGCAGGTTAGCAAGCTAACGGCAAAACAAATCAATTAAGAGGTTTTCTCGACGATAACGCCTATATTGGCACCCAAAAACCGCCAAGATTTTTTAGTTTCCAACTTGTTCGAGACCAAATTTACAAGTTTGCCTAACCTGAAAAAACTTGTTATTTTCGGGTGAAGATGAACATAATCAGTTCCTCTAATGTCAACAATGCGCAGGCTCTCAGAATTCACAAGTCGTTTAACTTTGAAGTAATGAAAAGCATATTCTTTTTCCACGTTAAGGAATTTTTTCACGTACTTCGGCTGCCCCATTACCATGAAAAAAACATACTCGAAAAACAGGCTGCTTATCAAGTTTGGGACGGTCAAGCAAATGTATCCTGAGTTATCGGTGATTCTTGCGAATTCGTGGAAAGCTTGCTCGTGATTGGATATGTGCTCCAGCGTTTCTGAGGAGACAATTATGTCTTCTGAACGGTCGGTGAAGGGTAGGAACCGTGCGTCGCTTACTACAAATTGCACTTTATCTTCCACGCCGTATTTGCGTGCCAAGTCTTTAGCTTTCAATATGGCATTCTTGGAAATGTCCAAGCCTATTGCCTCGCCTTTTTCTTTGGCAATATGGATGCAAAAGACGCCTAAGCCACAGCCAACTTCCAGTACTCTTTTTCCCTCAAAGCTGTTTACGATTGGCTTTAGCATTTTCAGTATAAGCTTGTACCACGGGTCTGAGAGAGAAATTTTCTGTTCAAACCAGTTTTGGAATTTATCCTCTTTTAAACTTGAATTCATGTCTTTTTCAATTTGCATTTTCTTTAACCTTCGTTACTTTTCGTTTCTTGATTGCATGTGACACCTCATGTATCCAAGGCACCATGCGCTTAATTTGAAAACAAACTGGACAGGTAACAGAAAATTTCTTTTGTCACATGTCAGCCTGTAAGCCACCAAGGAGCGCCGAACCCCGCCAATGAACCCTGCAAGCGGAATCATCTCGTAAAGAAACAGCAAATTCCGGTTGTACTGACAAGCATCGTGTAAACCGTAGCCCCAATGAAAGTATTTGCTCCACAGTCTTCTCCATGAAGTTTTCGGACGCTCGTAAAAAACAGCTGAGCTGCGCTCAAGCAGCCAACCTGCAGCATTAATCTTAAACGCTGCATCATGATCCTCGCCTGCAAGTTTTAATCGGTTATCAAAGTAGCCTGCTTGTCTAAGGGCTTCTGTGCGGTAAATGGCCCCGCCTGTTCCGCATTCGGAACGGGAGTTTTCAGCTACAAAGGACATGTTTTCAAGAGAGGCAACTAAATTGGCGCTTGGAAGGATTCCGTAAACGCCTTTTGCCACGCCTACTTTTGCGTTGTTTTCCATGAACTTGACCTGTTCTTTAACAAAATTTTTGGACAGCACCATGTCGCTATCAACCCAAACAATGTACTTGCCTAAGGCGTTTTTAGCCACCGTGTTTCTTGATTGACCGATACCTTGCCAAGCGTAGTGGAGAATTTTCACTGGCATATCAATTTTAGAAGCGTAGCCATGAACAACTGATAGGGTGCCGTCTTCGCTGCCGTCATCAACAACGATTACTTCCATTTGTTCATGAGGAAAACTCTGAGCCATCACACTCTCAAGTGCACCGAGTATTGTGTCGGAACCGTTTTTAACACAGATTCCAATCGTAACAAAACTATCCATGAAAATCGCCAAAACAAGTTCTTTATTATTGCCGCCGGCTTTTCAGGAAACCAAGAAACCAAGCGATCCTCTTAAAAACATAATGGAAAGGCAACAAAAAAGCTGCTTTCTGATAAGTCACTTTGTAAGCTTTAGGAACCCTTGTGAACTCGACAAACACAGCAACTGGAGGCAGCAACTTAACAATATTGACCATGTCTCTGTTTTTATTGAGAAGCGATTGCCAGCCATACCCATGCCAAAAGTACTCGTTCCAAAGAGAACGCCAAGTTTCACGGCGTTTTTCATAAAAAACAGCGTTTGTGACGAAAAGTTTCCAGCCATGTTGGCGAACCCTATACTCGGCATCCATGTCCTCGCCTACGCCCTTCATGTTTTCATCAAAACCGCCAGCCTGTCGTATGGCTTCAAGGCGATAGATGCAGCCTGAAGTGCCGAGGGATTTTGAGTACGTTTCTCCTTCATCTTGAAAATTGATGAGAAACTCCATGTTTTCCAAGGTGGCAACTAACTTGTCTTTCCTGATTAAACCGTATTTGCCTTTTCCTATGCCGACTGCTGGGTTAGCGTCCATGAATTCAACTTGTTTGCGAATGAAGTCGCTAGGTAACTCCATGTCGCCGTCAACCCAGACGACATAGCGTCCTAAAGCGTTTTCAATAACAGTTTGCCGTGCTTTTCCCAAGCCTTGATTTTCATAGAAAAATTTTTTCTTAATATTCCCATTGAGCAAGCGTTCTTTAATAATTGGAACTGTTTTATCGCGGCTAAAACCGTCCACAACCAAGAGTTCCATTAATTCAAGAGGATAATCTTGAGCGATTATGCTGTTGACGGCTCTCTCAACAGTGGCTTCAGAATTCTTAACGCATAAGCCCACGGTGACTTCAACATTAGCCTCCATTAAACTATCGCCCATAGCCTTGCGTGTTTTTCTAAATTAAGCCATAAGAAGCCAAATTTTCAGCAGTCAACCAAACACGGTCTTCCGGCTGGGTCCATACTGAAAACCTTTTCCCAAATAGCACAGCAAACAATGATACAAAAAGCAAAATATTGCTCTCAAAAATCTCGTAAAAGTAAAAGCGTACTTTAGGAACAATTAGAAGGGCAAAAGAGGCCAGAAGCAATGGATAAGAAAAAAGTAGATAACCGGTAAGAAACAAAAAAACAACAAAGGCAACGGGCGAGAAAAGGTAAAGAAGCATGTTGGGGATAACTGTGCTTCGGGTTGACTTTACTTTGCCTTTCAATAGTAAATCCAGGTATTTTGCGAATAGCCTGATAAGCTGATTCATTCGCCGCAGCTTGATACTTATTTTAGCTCGAAATGAACTGGGAAAGCTTGAGTAAAACTTAGCTTCCTTAACAAGCATAGCCCGGTAATTCTTCTCAATAACTCCGATTATTGTACCACAATCATCTGAACCTGTACCATAAGGGTCAAACCGGTCAATAGCCACCTTTTTGAAAGCGCTAAACCCGCCCTCAAAGAAAACCGTTGAACCAGCTTTGGATTCACCGACCCGTAAAGAATTCGCAGACTTGAGATATCCCTCTTCCATCCTTGTTATCCAAGTTTGGTCTGAATTGAAAAGAATTTTTGGGCCACCAATCGCACCAACAGAAGGGTCAGCCATATAAGGTATGGCTTTTTCAAGGATATCTGATGGCCAGAAGCAATCAGCATCGGAAATTGCAACGACTTCGCCAGTGCAGTGCTCTAATGCATAGTTTAATGCGTGAGATTTTCCTTTTCGTTCTTTCTCCACAAGAAGTTTAAGGTCTAAACCGTTTGCTTTCTTTGAAAAATTCTTTACAACATCAGCGGTGCCATCTGAGGAATTGCTATCTACAACAATTATTTCTAACAGGTCTCTTGGGTAAGTTAACCTGCTTGAATTAACCAGTTTATATGAAATTACGCTTGCCTCGTTGTACGTGGGAATGATGATTGAAACCTTAGGCTTATAGTTACCATCAACAATTGTCGGCCAAGATTTGCTTGACTTAAATTTCATGAATAAGAAAATAAAGACTGGAGGCCCAAGAGCCAAAGCACCAAATAAGAACCAAACCACCAAAAAAGAAATCATTAATTTCACTAGGCTCCAAAACACTTGCTTACTGCACCATCGCAAGTTTTAAGAAGAAAAAGTTATGTTTTCTTTGCGAGTAACATAGCGCTGTTTACTTTCAGGATTTTTTTACGCAAGTAACTAAGTGGAGTGTTTAATCTTGAATCATTAACATAATGCGGTTGAATTTCTACAGTGAAACCTTTTTGCTTCAGCATCTGAGTTATGCTTTGCCAATCTAATTGTGTATGTACATCTGCTAATGAATAATCTATTGGAGGTAAATTAACGCCATGCAATTTTAGGTATGCAGCATTTGCGTTTTTTTCAGTGAAATAATATAATTTGAGGATAAGTTTATCCACAATGCCGTTTGCTGAACTTATTGGTGTTGGAGGTTCATGGTCAAAATACAATATTCCACCGTTCTTAACTGAGGAAGCTAGTTTCTCAAGTGTTTTCAAGTAGTTGGGTAAATGGTGGATGACCGAGTAACCTGTTACAAGGTCGTATTGTTCAGTTAGATTAGTTTCGTCAAAATTAATGTTTAAAACTTTTAAGCGCTTCAACTTTATCATGTGGCGCTCTTTTTCTATCAGTTTTCTGCACATGCCAGGCGAAATATCTATAGCTGTTACTGTATAGCCGATAGACAAGAGTTTTTGTGTTATGTTTCCTGTTCCTGCACCGAAATCTAATGCCTTATAGCTTTGATTATCTATTTGTGCAGTTAATGTTCGCAAGAGTTGTTTTAACCGGTTTTGTTCTGCTCGATTCCATATATCATTATGAATAAAATCATAATAATCAGCTTCCTTTTCATGAACCGCAATATTGGCGTTAATTACTGTGTCATATTCTAGCAAACTATCAGGCTCAGGATTGATTGTTTTTAGCTCACTTAATCTCAGAAAAAATCATCAATTCAACCCTAACACGAAATTCAACCAGCCTTTCAATCTATACATAAGGGAGGGGTAGGTCTTCAGAGAGCAGCAGTCCTTAACGCTTCAGTAGTCAACAAAACGTTCACTTGAAGATCGGCTCTAGATAAAAGGAGGCTATAAACACTCTCGAGCATTAGAGCAAACCTATTTTTCCAAAAACGGAGGAAGAACATCTCCCGATACTGCAGTGTACGCTCTTAGCATTTTGAGTTGTAAACCCCAAGAAATCGAGTGAATACGGTGACTGTAGTGTGGAAAGCTCTTTTTAATTTCAGCCAGCTTAACGCCATCTTCAATTATGTTTATGTTTTTTGTTTCGCCGACGTTTTCTTTTGCTGCCAAATTTAGGTATGGAACTTTTTTAGGGTTAAAACTCATTATTCTTGCCGCAACAAAATCATTCGTTAATGGATTGTCGCTTGTCATGACAACTCCCAGTTTTTTGGGGCACGAACCTCGAACAATCAAGCCGTCAACTACAATAATGTCCGATTTTACAATCTTATTTGCGGCAACAATAACATTCACAATATTGTTGTGGTACGCGTATTTTCTAGGCTTAGAAATTGAGCCAAAAATGTTTTTCATTGCACATGTTACGCCTATAAAATTGTGCGTTTTCAGTTTAGGAACATTAATGATTAAATCAGCGTTCAAAAGAACCTCATTAAAAGGCAAGGTTACTTCAGCTTTGCCAACCTTAACTGTCTTCGCAATCACGTTTCCTTCACTCAAGTTTTTCAATGCGACATTATTTTTTTGGCATAACTCATCATAACCCAAGATGCTGAAGGCAAACTTTGTCCTCATCGCAGACGCATCAGCTTCAGCCACAGTAATGTTAACATCATTGCCGATTCTTTCTCGAATGTATTTTATAATTGCACAAACTACTCGTCCGTCGGTGGTTTCGCCTGTTGAGGCAGTCCAGTAATAGCAAAGGTTTGGCTTAATGACAACATTGTTTATGCTGCGGAAATCATAGTTCAAGTTATCAATTGCTTTCTCTACCGCACTGTCGATTTCACTGCTAGCGAACGGTTGATTCTTAACCGATGTAATAACAACCTTTGCCATTTATTTCACCTCATTTAGGCGATAAGGTAGGCGAATCAATTATTCGCATAACATCCAACTGTTTCTCCAAAGAAATCTGAAACTCATTTAGGCGATAAGCCGAATCAATTATTCGCATAACATCCAACTGTTCCTCTAAAGAAATCGGAAATTCCGAACCACTCTTTAATGCGTCAAAAAACGCTTCAATAATCTTGTAGAAAGACGAGTAATAATAAGTATAGGAAAGGTAGCTTAGCTTTTTCATGGCAACTCTCCGCATTAAATTCAACAATCCCTCTTTGACAGCGTTAACCCGTGGATCACCAGGAATATAATGGTCAGTAGAGACGAAACCAACGGTTCCATGTATGTTTATTCTGAAATTGAATTCTGGAAAAATCGATTTTGAAAACCAACCAACATTTACAATTCCTGTAACATCTGTGCCTTTTGATTTTAACACGATTGTTCCAGCGTCTTCAACAGGCAAATGCAACTTGTGCCCTAAACTCGAATAATCCACGTCAAAACCGCCCAGCAACCAGCACAGAATATCAATCAAATGATAGCCTAAATCTAAAAGTGCACCGCCACCAGCCAAATCCTTGCTAAGCCACCACTCTGGAACTGGAACAGGCACAACGGCATGTGAAATAGGGCCGTTAAGAACCAATTCAGAAGTAGCTATTACAGCGTCACCGATTTCTCCATTCTCTAGCTTGTTCTTGAGTTTCTGGACACAGGGAAAATAACGATAATTTACGCCAACCATCATTCGAACATTCTCTTTCTCAACCTTTCCAACCATTTTCTGCGCTTCAGCAAGATTCCGGGAAATAGGCTTATCCAAAAAAATATCCAAACCCTTTTCAGCAGCGTAAAAAACGGCTTCTTTCTTTAAGAAATTAGGCAATGAAATGACAACAGCATCCAATTCTCCAGCATCTATCAGCTTAGAATAATCATCGTAAGTTTTAACATGGAATCTTTCTGCGTACTTACGGTTTTTTTCACTTTTATCTGCTCCAGCCACAACGTCAACACCATCCACACGCATAGCATTAAGCATGTGAAGTTGCCCCATGTGACCTAACCCGACAATTCCAACTTTAACCAAAATATTCACATCCAAAAATTAACAAAAACTTATGATGCTAACTAAACATAAATTGAGAGGTAACTTTTTGATTGTTAAAATGTTAAACTTTCAGTCAGGATCCTCTTCATTATTCTTAAGCCATGTCTGAGCTTAAGCTTTTTCTCACCAAGTCTATTCCGATAATCAATTGGAATCTCAACAATTCGGTAACCTTTACGATCAACAAGCGCGTTCATTTCAACCTCAACATCAAAACCCTTACTCTTAGGTTTCCAACCCTCCAGAACCGCGCTCCTCACAACACGCAAACCAGACAATGGATCACCAAGTTTAACACCGTTCATTACCAGCTGGGCAAACGCCAGCAGTCTGTTGCCTAAGTAAAACGGGTTTGTAACCGACTTGCCAAGCGGATATTCGCCTTTAAACCTATTTCCAATAACCATGCCCACATCAGGATTTTGCTCTAAAATCTCAACCATTTTTGGGACATACTCAGCAGGATAAGTAAAATCTGCATCCGTAAAAACAACAAACGGCACTTTCGAGCATAGCATTCGGAAACCCTGAAACATCGCGTTTCCTTTGCCTTTCCCCTCTTGCAATAAAACATCTGCGCTCATATTTTTCGCGATTTCAATGGTTCTGTCAATACTATTGCCATCAACAACAATCAAATAGGGATTATTCAGAACTTTTCTTAGCTCGATAATAGTTGGCCCTATTCCTTCTTCTTCGTTAAGCGCTGCAATAACCACTAAGACGCTTGATCGAATTTGAGTCATAAAAAAATCTTCCAAAAACTAGAGAAAACGTTATTATGATTTATGCGGGAAAACAAACTTTTAAAGCCGTAAGGAATAAACATCCCTAACAATTGACAAATGTTCTATAAATTTTCATTAAAGTTCTAGATCAACTGGAAACTTTTAACTTAGCTTCTGAGCAAGAAACGCCACCTTATCAAGGACATAATTAACATCTTCATCCGTCAACCCAACATGCATCGGCAAAGTAATCGTTCGAGAAAGAACCTGCTCAGACGTTAACAAGCTTCCGTAAGAAGCAATACCGAGTTTTCGATAAACAGTTTGAAGATGGCAAGGAGGATAGAAAATATTACCAGTTTCAATACCAAAGTCCTGAAACAGCAACCTGGTAAACTCCCCTTTGTCAAGTTTTTCATTCAAAATCAGCGGATACTTGTAATAGCTGCTTCTGTAACCCATCGGACATTTAACCGTGCGCACTGTACCGATTTTATCCAGCGCTTCATTATAGGCATCTGCAATCTTGTTCCGTCGAGAAATGAACTCTTCAACCCGCTTAAGCTGGTAAATACCCAAAATAGCTGAAATTTCCGGCAGCACCATGTGTCGTCCCAAATCAACAAAGTTAGTTTTTCCGACTCCTGAGCCATAGTAACTGAACCGTTTAGCAAACTCACTAAGTTCAGCGTTATTTGTAATCAACATGCCTCCTTCACCAGTGGTCAACACTTTCGTTGGAGTAAAAGCAAACACTGCTGCATCACCAAAACTTCCAGCCTTCTGGCCATTAACCGTGGCGCCTATCGCGTGTGTCGTGTCCTCGATTAGGAAAAGACCATGTTCCCTGCAAATTTCAATTATTCTTTTCAAATCAGGGTTTGGAAAACCTGCAATATGGGTTACAATGACCCCACGAGTATTCGCCGAAATATTTTGCAGTAAACTTTCAGGATTCATGGAAAGAGTTTCTTCTCGAATATCTGCAAAAACCACTTTTCCTCCAGCGAACACAACGCTGTTTGGTACTGAAATGAAACTGTTAGTGCAAACCACAACTTCCCCATCATTAACGTCGAAGTAGCGAAGAACAGTTTCGTAAGCACTTGAATCAGAATCAAACGCTACAGCGTTCTTAACCCCAATGTACTGGGCAACCATTCGTTCAAACAAGCTTACGTTTTTGCCGTTTCTAAATTGACCTTCTTCCAAAACTTCGCGAACATCAAGCAATATTTGATCAATATCTTCTTTTGGAAAAATCGGCCTAGAAGAACGAATGAGTTTACTCATGTTGTCACTCTTTTTAAAACTCATATCTTACGGTGAAAAGATGCAATTTCTCATCAAGGATTGCATGCAAGATTTGCCAAGTTTGATGCTTGTATAACCTGTGGAAGATGAATCCAAAATGAAATGGAGGTATCGCCCCTTTACTGATAGGTTTAACGTAAAGTCTGTTACCACGCTTAAGCACCGTCCAGTAATGCACTTCTTCACCGTACAACAGTTCATTAAACCAAGATGGACATTGCACGTAGCCATGCTTGGACACACGCTTTAATTCCTTAAACAAACTCCAAGGATCATTAACATGTTCAATCAGGTAGTAGCTAGTCACAAAATCAAACGATTTATCCCTAAAAGGCAGAAAAAAACAGCTACATAAAACAAACGGTTTACCTTCAGTTACCAGCTTCTTCATGCTTCTATCTGGAACAGGTTCAACGTGCAAGTCGCATAGAACATCGGCTTCAGGGAAAGGTTTCGCTCCAGATGCTATGTCAAGACAGTAAGGAGAACCACTCGTCTTCAAACGAGCAATCTCATGATAACTTTTTTTCCCGAATTTGAACCGGTCAAGTTCCGATTTACGAATGGGAAAACGCTGAAGCGTTTGAGAAGCAACCTTTTTTTCTCTTCTATTCATTAATGTGCACTTGTTTTGAGACTTAAAACGCATTCGATAACTCGTTTATTGATGAAACAAGGGCATCGCGAATGTAATCGACGTTTTCTTTAGTTACGCCATAATGCATTGGTAAACATAACACTTTTTTAAGAACCCTCTCAGCAACAGGCAAATCACCCATTCGCGTTCCAAAAGTTTCCATATAAAAGGGCTGAAGGTGACATGGAGGATAATAGACGTATCCAGTTTCAACGCCGTGCTTTTCTTTAAGCAAAGAGCCGAGTTTTTCCCTATTGATTTCATCAGCAAGTTTGACTGGATATTTGTAGTAGCTTTGCCTAATGTTTGATGGCGTTGTGAAAAGTGAAATTCCCTTGACATTGCTTAAGGCTTCTTCATACCACCTTGCCACTTCATTGCGTTTACTTACAAATTCTTCCAGATGCTCAAGCTGATGCTTCCCCACTACGGCTGAAATTTCGTTTAAACGCCAATTATGCCCTAACATCACCGCTTTTTTTTCAGCGTTTTGACCGCATGTTCTCAGGCAGCGAGCTTCTTCAGCTAATTGAGAATTGTTTGTAATTATCATTCCGCCTTCGCAAGAAGTCATAATCTTAGTCGGATAGAAAGAGAAGCATCCTGCATCCCCAAGAGTCCCAGCCATTTTTCCATCTATCATTGCTCCATGCGCGTGAGCAGCATCTTCCAAAAGGAAAAGACCTTTTTCGTCGCAGAGTTCTTTGAGCTCGTTAATTTGTGGGCATACAAGACCAGCTATATGCACTACAATTACGCCTGCAGTCTTTGGCGACAACTTCCTTCTAACGTCACCAAGGTCAATGCACAAAGTATCTTCCTTCATGTCAGCAAAAACTGGTTTTCCTTCCGCAAATAGAACGGAATTAGGCGTGGAAATGAAAGTGTTTGTTGGGACAATAACTTCTCTGCCTGCAAGCTTAAAATGCCTAAGCGCAACTTCAAGCGCAGCCGTTCCAGAATTAACAGCGACAGCATATTTTATTTTGTTGTATTCAGCGAATTTTCTTTCAAATTCTTGAGCAATTGGTCCATCTGTCAATCTGCCGCTTTTCAGCACCAGTTTAATCTCGTCAAGAATGCTGTTCAAGCTCTCTTCTGGAAAGAAAGGGAACGAGCTAGAAATGTTCATTTATTTTCCTCCATGATTTTCTAAAATAGTTTTTTGTCACATTTTGCGCCAGTGCAGAAAAGATAATCTACAACCGAGAGGTTAGGAGCAAATCCTGCGCTTGTTTGAGTGTAACGGGGATGTTCAAATTCTTGGAAGATTAATTGTATTCCTTCTTCCTCAAACCGTTTATGATTAATGTAGTCTTTTCCGCCGTTTCCAGCAAGTTGCACAGCTGCGCCGACTACTTTACATTGTGCAATAATTAACTCGCTTTTTTTTCCTTTGGCGCTCAAGGATGAAGCCATTATCAGCGGTTTATCTATGTCCAGAAAACGCATTATTCCTTTTATTAGATGCATGTTAAGGTCTATAAGCATGGTCCAGTCGCGTGCATAAGTATCCTCAAAAAAATCGTAGTAATCACGCCAATAAGGAGCCTTACAGTAACTATGCTTCAGCGTTAACCAATGGCGACTTCCCCACTTAGGTTCCCCTCTATTGGCAATTCTAACGTCATTGATTAACAATGGCTTGTTAGCATGCTCTACAGGCACGCTAAGCCATCTTACGCCATCAACCGTCATAATTTTATTTCTGTTTGTAAATCCCTGGCGTTCAATTTGCACGTTATCTTCAATTATGAAAAGGTCGGAACGTCGCATTTTATCGAAAAAGCCTAGCCAAGGCAAATAGTTTGGTTGATGACCAGAAACGATCATTTAATCACAACTTATGGGAAAATGTTCATTTTTTCCACGTATCTGACTACTTCGAAAGCTTCAGCGGCTGGAAGATTAACTTGGCTTCCCCTGAAAGATGCTAAGTTAACCATTGACTCGTATGTTATGTATCTTTTTGTTTTCTGTGAAAAATGGCATTTCAGCGCTGTCCATTTATCGCTTACGCAGTTGGTTATGTCTATAAAGTATGTTGGTGAAAAAGCCGGGGTAACTCTTGGAGTCTCATAAGCTAATAGTTTTGGAGCGTTTCTAAAAGCAGATATTGATAGCCAACCGACTTGGCGGTGATCTTGATGTGTATCGTTCACTGTATGGGTCAATATTGTTTCAGGCTTGTTGGCGACGTAGAAGGATTCTAAGAAATCTATTGCTCGCCGTGAACAGGGAATCTCGGTGTCTGGGAAATCTCCGAAGTATACTTCGTTTACGCCAAGGAAGGATAACGCTTCAATACTTTCCTTAGATCTTACTTCTGGGTCTCCGCTTTGTCCTCCTTTAGATAGAAAGACAGCTATCACTTTTTTTCCAAGTTTAGAGGCGGCTCTAAGGGTTCCTCCGCAGCCTAGTTCTATGTCGTCCGGGTGTGCTCCTACTGCTAGAATTACTTCAGATTTCAAAACCAAAAATGAAACCTTCAATAAAATTTTAAAAAATATCGATGATTAGATCCAAAAAAATTAGGTGGTCATATTTAGCCATAGGCTAACATAGCGTTGATGATACTGGAAAACGTTAATTGCATCATTGAAAATCCATAGTTCAAAGAACAGGTTTCCATAGAACCCTTTTCTTTGGGAATCCCAGGCAATGAGTGTGTTAGCTTTTAATACCGTACCGTTGAGTATGATGTTTTGCATGTCAAGCTCTGTTTTGTTCCCGCCAAGTTTATACTGAAAGGAAATGTCAATTGGTAATTCCAATGTTTCTTTGTCAGCTACAAAAAATGAAATACTGTCCAAAGATGGCTGATTACTGCTGGTGTGGTTGAAACTGTCTGGTGCTGATTGTGTTTGATTGCGAAATTTTACTTGGATAAGATAATAAGCACAGGAGCCCAGGCGGTTCTCAACGTCAAAGTATAAGCGGTAATTTTTGCCAACGGTGAAGTTGTAAGGATAAGTAGCGTTGTGATAAGGTCCCAAAAGTGAGAATTCCGTGAGATACGTCGTTTGAGGATATACTAGAAGTAGTTGTTGAATAGCAGGAGAAGCAACAAATAATGCTGAAACAATAGTAACAACAAGTAAAAGCATTTTATACTGTTGGAGACCCATTCAAGTTCTTCCTGTCTTTTCTATTCAAAACAATCCAAGCAACTGTACCTACACATAAAATAGCTACAGAACCTATTATCGATAAAACAATGATTGTGAAATTTTGATTATCATTATTGATGGCAGTTTCTTTTAGGGCTGTTGCTTGAGAAATAAAGCCGTTGAGCTTGCTTTTGCTTTGGGTTGCATAACTATAGGCTGAATGATAATCGTTACTTGCGTACGCCAATTCAGCTTTAGACAGCAATCCAGCGGCATCGTTAAGAGTAACCATTAAAGAATCTACGTTTGCTCCTGCAGCTTCCGATTCTTTAACTGCATCATAACAACTTTTGATGGTGTTTTTTGCTGAAGAAATAGCGGTTTGAGCGCTTTGTTGATCCGCCAAAACTGGAGAAGCAAACAATGCGGTAGTTATAAAGAGAATCATAATGGCTGTGATAGAAGTAGAAGCCTTGAGATATTTAATCACAGATTGTACCGCCAAAATTAAGCATTTATTGCTTAGTGTTGAACTGATTGGGTTAGGCTTTGTTTAACTGGGCACAATTTTTCTAAAACTTTCTTTTTGGTGGAAAAATTATTAAGGTGTTTTTCCATGCTTTTGCTGCATCGGGAGAATTCTTTGTAAGCATCTAAATATTCTTGCCCTTTATACGTTAATTTGTAGCATTGGTCTTGGTTTTGGAATTTTACAAGGGATGCCTCAATAATTTCGTTTAGATATCGCTGCAAGACTTTGTAGCTTAAATTAGCTTGGTACATTATCTTAGTTTTTTTGGCGTCTCTACTTGCAACATTAAGGATGTCAGCTATGATGTCTAGTCTATCTCTGTAATTACCCAAGCTGATTTCCCCTAAAAATCAAATAAAAATTTCTTTACCTTTAGATGTGCAGCCAACCTCTGCCGTTTTTCTTTAATTGTTGCTTTTCCTTCTTTTCTTCAGCGTATAGTTCAGCTAGTTTTTTTCTTTTCGGTTGTTGGTTGTTAATATTATTTTTAACGAATTTTGTCCATCCGCCAACATATGGGTCAGAAGGGGTGTATCTTTCAGCGTTCAAGATTTCGTATTGTTCTAGGATTTCTTTAAAGTTTAAGGCTTTGAAGTCTCTAGTTGCATGGATTATTGTGCCCTTGTCGATGAACAATTGATTGTAGTCGTCCACTGCTATGCCTTCGGCTCTAACTTTATCGTCTATTCTTTCGCGCCAGAGCCTTTTCCATTGAATTTTTAATTCGTCAACTAATCCTTTTTGATCTAGAGACATTGCTAACAAATCCCTCCATGATAGAAGTGGAATAGAAAAAATTTACTTAACTTGATAAAACTAACGTGAGGTTTTTCCTCAATTAATTACTGTCTTAATTGGCTTATTTAAAGTGTAAGGATGAATTGTTCTATTTTTATCTAAAACTGGGTCTTTTTTTCTGTATTTTTCTTGATTTTTTGCTGGATTTTGTTATTGTTTGCTATAGAACATTGCGTCATTTGTAATAGAAGAATTTTTACTTATTAGTGTCTATTGCGAGGGTAGGGTCGGTTAGAAACCGCTGAGTTCTTGACAGAAATTATGTAAATAATTTAACCCTTAGAAGCCTAATAAAGATTACCCCTTGCTTACTTGGTGACTTGGCTTTGCAATGTTTAAATTCTACTTTTACAATAAATGAGAAGGGATTATTTATGGCAAGCTCAGTTTCTGCTAGAGATGTTTATTCAAAAGGGTTTAATACTGTTCAAGAAAGCGATACACTTTCCAGATGTTTAGAAACATTCAAAACAGTTATGCCTCCAGTTTTAGCTATTTTAAATGACAAAGGCAAATATGAAGGCATGATTACACGGCGTTCGATTCTAAGGTCAAGACTTGATCCTGCAACAACTAAGGTTAGAACATTGATGAAGGCTGCACCTTCAGTAACTTTTGATTTTTCTCTCAGTAAAATGGCTAAGTTGATGATTGAGAGTGGAATGAGGCAACTTCCGGTTTTTGAGAAAAATAAGCTTTTGGGGTTTGTTACGGACGAAAATATTATTCATGCAGCTGTAACTGAAGATTGGGGTAACACTGCGATAGAGAAGATTATGACCAGAGCACCTCACACGATTGAAGCAAATCGGTCTGTGGGAGCAGTTCTTAGTTCAATGAGAGAGTATGGTATTTCGCATGTTCCAGTTATGGATAGTGGGAAACTTGTGGGT